>JAJTFC010000067.1 GCA_021298315.1 Planctomycetaceae bacterium | reverse complement strand
CAAACAGGTGCAGCCGAATAGCAACTGGTCAGTCGTATTCCCTGACTGGCAAGTCGATCAAGGTTCTTAGATTGAATATGAGGGTGCCCATAACATCCAAGATCTCCCCAACCGAGGTCATCGCAGAGAATAACCACGAAGTTCGGTCGTGTGGGCTCATCGCCTAGAGTGTGACGGCCCATGAGCAGAACCAGGGCCACGCTCAGGATCGTTGAAAGTCTTATATGCAATCGTCTCATCGTCGTATCGAGAGTCTTATTTATAATGCAGTGGGGGTCCCGGTTTGCTCCCAAGCTTGCAAATAGGTGCGATAACCAAGGTGCTTATCGGCTTGTTCTTCGAGCATCCGTCGTGTTTGCAAGATCAGTTCGGCTTCGGCTTGTGAAGTGATCCTGCCCATGAGTACTTGGAGTCTCAAGAAAACAAAATAAGTATCCAGCACATCACAGCGACAGTATTCGCTGATCTCGGTAAGTTTGCCCTGCTTGTACAGGTCCAAGACCATGTCCCCTTTCACATCGATTTTGCCTGGCTTGTCAAGAATCGCTGCGGCCAAATTTAGTCCACCGCGAAACCAGGTGCTTCCAAAGTTAGTAAGAATCTCATGAAGATCCAAATGGGCTTCGAGGTTGTATCGATTTCGGTTTTGGGAGTACGTTCGGTCGTAGATATTGAACCAAGCAGGCACGCTGATGCCAAAACGATAGGCGGCCAGTTCCATCAGCGGCAAGTCGAAGCCTCGACCGTTGAAGGTCACCCAAGTTGGATGGGCATAGCGTTCCCAACCGAGCCAAAAAGCTCTTGCGATATGCTCGGGCCGATGCGCAGGTTCGTCAAGCGAAACGATCTCGATGAGACTGAAGTCCTCCCGGATCTTTGCGACCACCAGAGAAATCGGTAGGTGGTAGGTAAAGGGGATAAAGTCTTTACCGCTTTCGTCCAAAAGTTCCTGGCGGAACATCGCAATGGCTTGATCTGGACTGTAGTTCTTATCGGGATACTTCGTCTTGGCGATGATCTGGCCATCGGCGATGCTCTCGACATCGAACAGTAAGTACTTGAGTTTGCTAGTTGGATTGGCCATGATAACGACGCTTAGGATGATAGATACAAACCATGTTCTACCAGGGAACTAGACGTAGCGGGCTTACGCGAGCCTTGATGCGGATTAAAATACCGCAAAATCCAGCCGAAACCACCCTTTATCGCTTGTTGCGAATAATTAAAAGATGCAGAATTTTCTCCAACCGCTTGTGCCTCCAGTCCACGCCTGCAGGCTATCGAATCAGGTTCAAACGGCCATTACGGCTGCGACGGCCGGGGCCAATGTGATTCGCCAATGGGTGGGAAGGCCCACGGGAATCATCGAAAAAGGGGTCGGAGACTTGGTCTCCGAGGTCGACAAGCAGGCCGAAAAAGCAGTCCTAGAAGTGCTTGGGAATGACCCGATTCGGGCAACGATTTTTTCTGAGGAGTCCGACCCGAGTATCCAGCAGGGAGCTAGCCACTGCTGGTACGTCGACCCCTTGGACGGAACCAGCGCGTTTCTGTTTCGTGTCGGCAACCCGTTTCCATCAGTCCTTGTGGCGCTGTATCAAGAAGACAGACCGCTGGCCGCAGCGATCGTCTTCCCCTTGACCGGAGAATTCTTTTACTCCCATGCCGGTTTGGGGGCCTACAAAGATCAGCAGCCATTGGTACTCCCGAGTCCGACGCGGCTCCAAGATGCATGGATCGATATGAATCATTACGGCAACGCCAGATACGAAACCGGTATGTTCGCTTACCTTAGGAATAAACTCCGAACAAGCGAAGGGGCTAAGCTTGTCACATCATTCCCACCCCATTCTGGAGTTGCGATGCGACTCGTCGATGGAACGACAGGTTTGTCGGCTGTGGTCCACGACAACAATTCGGAGAATATCAAGCAAGCTCCATGGGACATTGCAGCCCCGCTTGCGATCTTGCAGGAAGCAGGTGGTTGCTTTCTATCTTTGAGAACCGGCGAGACGATCGGCCCGAGGGATTGTGAGCCCATGGTCGTATGCGCAGACAGGTCTCTCGCAAAACAGATCATCGACTTGGTTTGCTGAGAGATAAAAAAATGGTCCTTCAGGTATTTTAGTGGGTAGAAGCTCGGCTTTCTCGTACTCAGCGTCGCGGTACTCGTACTCGTACTCGAAAACGCCTGAATCGATTCAAGTCGATTAGTTTTTTAAGGAAGCTGTAAACCAAGTATCTGGCACTTTTGTCAACGAAATCCCAACACCTCTCTTCGAGTACGAGTACCGTTTCACTGAGTACGAGTACGAGTACGAAAAAAACCAGTGGTATGAATTGCCAGCCACGATAATGCCGGATGGACCCAATAAAAAAACCCGCCACAAAATGCGACGGGTCTTTCGAGAATGGTTTTTGTTCCAGAGCTCGCTACCAGGTGAATTCAACCCCGGCAGTGAACCCTTGGTAGACGATGTCCGACGAGTTGTTGATCGTCGCTAGACGATTCGATCCTGGTAAGAACAACGAAGGCGGAGTGTTGTTGAAGTTACCCGATGCGAGAGCGACATTGTCGATCCACAGAACTTGATAAGAGGTTCTGAAGGCGACCGAGTAGTTCAAGCGATAGACCAACTGGGGCGACAGTTGGGTGATGTACGCTGTTCGGTTGTCCAATGCGTACTCATTGATCGCCGGAATCCCAAACGCTGGTAGCGAGTTGGCGAAGATCGATGTGTTTTGCTGAGAACGGTTGTTGTAGATACCCGTTTTGAACTCAACACCCATCTTAATTCCAGGTAGGAAGTTGTACCAAAGATCGGTACCTACTTGCCAGCCGACCAAGGAGTTGCGGGTAGCAACGTTGTAGTCGAAGAAACGAGGACCATTGTTCTGCGCCGTGTTGTTGTTGAGACTCTCGGCGGTAAATCGCGAACCCTCGTCTAGATCCAAGTAACGAATACCCGTAAGGAAACTACCTTGGAAATACCCAGCAGGTTCGCTCCAGCGTCGGCGAAGGCTTATTTCACCATTGTGCAGTTCGCTGCGATAGTCCAAGGTGTGGATGAGCGAACGATCCGAGTCGTCGAATCCACCGGCAGGCAAAGTTCCAAAGTTGCTGATAAACGAGAAGAGGTTTGCCGAAGCACTTCGAGCCACTGCAGAGCCTTCGTCCCGCGCCAAACCAAAGTAAGCGACTTCAAGATTGGATCCAGGTCCGACTTGAACGTTCACCTGTGCGGCCAAACCACCCTGCATCGATTGGGGTGAAACCATGTCGGTTGTTAAGACAAAGTTCCCCGAGTTGGCTCCAAGCGATGACACCGCGAAGTTACCGCCACTCGATGTGCGAGTAAGTCCGATCCCTTCGATCGATGCATCGAACCAACGTTGGGATGCGATGCCACCCTCACCGTAGGGAACGAGCAACGAAGGAAGACCGGCAAGGCAACCACCAAGTCCTGCAAAGAGTCCAAAGGGATTGCGACCAAAGCGATCCAAGTGCGATCCACCGCATCCAGGACATGGACCACCGCACTCAGGACAGGGCCCCATCATTCCCGGTCCCATCATGCCTGGATCCATCATGCCCGGTCCCATCATCATTCCGGGTGGGCAACCCTCTGGACCCATCATCCCTGGACCCATCATCCCGGGACCCATCATTCCGGGTGGACAGGCCGCTGGGCCCATCATCGGCATCCCTTCAACGGGTATCCCTTCGAGGGGCATCCCTTCTGGACCTGCAAGGCCCATCGGAACATCTTCACCAACCGGAACACCTGCAGGTGCTGACACCTCTTGTGCGATCGGTTCTTGATATGCCCCGCTAGCGCCATACTTGCCATCAAAGTAAGTTTCCAACCTTTGAGCAGCCTCATCGAATTCACTCCAGTGCGTTTGCCACCGGTTTGTCCGTCACCATCCCATCAATTGGAATGGCAGGAACACCTATTACCCTCGGTTTTATCGGCAAGACCTGTCGCAAACGTTCGACGAATCGATATTTTTCTCCCTACGACCGTCAAATTTGGATCAAAAGATTTCCAATTGAGATTGCTAGCTATTCGAAAGCGTGCTGATGCCCACGGTGCATCCATAACCCTAAACCTGGATTCCTCACGAAGTAATACTCTTGGCCTTGGGTATCGGTATGCCAACCGTCTTTGAGACCTTCGATCCGATAGCGTTGCATGGCATCTTGCCAATGGCCATATCGGAAACAGACACCTTCGATTTCCTCTTTGGTTAATCCTCCTGGACAGTATTCGACTTCGAAACGCCCATCGGGCGAGCCGTGGATCAGGTGGGCTGCTATGGAGAGGTTTTTCGAGAGGCCTTCGTCGGTTCGGGTTCGTTCCAGGATCTCTTGGGTTGTCCGATATCCGTGCTGACGTATCAGCGCATCACCTTCGGCATGTTCACCGAAGCGATCGACTCCGGGCGCAACGACGACGATTGTTCCTCCGTCGGCTACGGCCATCCGGGTTCGATAAATTGCTTTGTTGCCTACCCATGTCTTTTTGTATTTGGCCGGATCCATCCAAACAACGATTTTCTTTGGAGCTCGATCCAATCGAAAGCAGTTCACTTTTGCCGAGAGCTCTCCGGCTTGGAAAAACACCGAGTGATCGTCCCCGATAAACAGGCCTCGAACCACTGGTCCGGCATCTTGGGTCGATTCGACGACGGTCAGTACGTACAGGATCGGATAGGGGGTCAGGAACATCTCTGCTCCTCGATTGAGGATCCGCCTGAGTGGATTGTCGCAGCGGCCCATGATTCGCTCGCAACCATACAGGGCGCTTAGATAGTGGCTGTCGTCGATGCCTGCGTTTCCGCCGGTACCGACGAAGATATTCTTGGTGTAATTAGCCATACCGATCACCTCGTGCGGGACGACTTGTCCGATCGACAGGATCAAATCGTGTCGACCATGGGAGATGATGCGATTGACCTGAGCTGGCCAAGGTTTGCTGTAGATGCCTTCGGTCGCCTTGGTAACGTAGTCTTGGTCGACGTATCCCAAGGTATCGACATCGGTTCGAAAGCGATGCACTCGGATCAAATCCCTTGGCAGATCTCCGAACATTTTCGCAAGCTCGGCCTCTTTCATCGCTTCGTGGGTTCCTAGGGCAGGCATGACATCCGTCAGCCGGTCTCCGAGGAGTTTCCATGCTGCCTGAGTGATCGGGCCGGCTTGGGAGTCCATTCTGGTATGATCCGGTGGAATGGCTAGAACTCTCTGAGGGCTTGCTTGAGCTCTGTCCTTGCAAAAGGCTTCTATGGACACTTTGAGGGCATCGAGGTAGTCCTGCATACCGAGCACATGGTTTGGGCTACCAACGCGATAATAGATGGTCATAACACCAACATCCTGTATTGAGGATCAACTTGGAGGGGCAACAATTTCCAACAGTTCGATAGCAGGCTCGCTGTCGCAATGGATCAACGCAGTTCGACCATAGCATTGAGTCCCTTTGATTACACCAAAAAACTCTGCGAGCTTCTGGCCGCAATCGACCTGGAACAAATCGAAAAGCTGAACTTCCCTGAGTATCTCTCGCTCGATAAGAACTCGTCCCAGCGGTTTGGATTCGGCTAAGATTTCGGATCGTGCTGGCTCGGAGATCAAATCGAGTTTGAGTCGAACGATTCCATACTGTACCACTTTGCCCGTCTTATGAGTCGATAGCAGTATCTCGCGGCAGTAGTGATCCTGATTTGTTTGGGACTGCAGCACTCGGACATCGACCCGATCGTCATAGAACGACTCGACCGTCACGGTCATGTGGCTCGAGTGATTCAGTAGTTGCGCATACGCATTCGGCAAAGCATTTGCAGCAACCTTTTCGAATCGAGCTAACTCCGAATGCTCTGCATAAAAAATCGCTAGCAGCGAATTGAGCGATACTGCGTCTGGCCAGTGGTTATCGGTATGTGGCATCGGAGCTTTTAAGTCAGTGGAATTCGCAGTCCATCATAAGCCAAAGCCACATGCTCGGGCAACTCGCGATGAAAGGTCATGTAGTCCAATTCATGCGAAAGGTGTGTCAGATAAGCTTTTTTCGGTTGCAATCGCTCGATGATATCCAAGGCCTCTCCCACGCTAAAGTGGGTCGGATGGGTGGTTTTTCTGAGTGCATCGAGCACTAGAACGTCAAGACCTTCGAGCAGTTCCATGCTCGATGCTTCGATGCGATTGGTATCGGTGCAATAAGCTACATTACCGATCCGATATCCATAGACTCTGCAGTAGGGACCATGGACTAGCGGTATCGGTTGGAGAGTCGCTCCGAGAATTTCGATAGGATTGTCATCGACGCGTTGAATCTGCATGCTTGGGATCGCCCCCGGATGCGTCTGTTCCCGATCGTCAAACGCATAATCGAAGACTTTCCGGATTCGGGTCTCAACAGCCTCAGAAGCGTAAATAGGGATCGGTCGTCCGAGTTTGAAAGGAAAAAGCCGAACATCATCAAGCCCATGCAAATGATCTGCATGCTCATGGGTGTAAAGAACCGCATGCACCAGCGGAATCTTCTCCCTAAGCAACTGATGGCGCAGATCGGGGGGTGTATCGATGAGCAAATTGCCTTGGGGCAACCCCAAGATGGCACTCGAACGGGTCCGCTGGTTTCTTGGATGTCCGCCCGTGCAGACATCGCATTGGCAGCCCAAGCAAGGGACACCGACGCTCGTGCCTGTCCCCATGAGAATTAGCGAGCCTTGCACTTGTGTTGTAAAACTCATCGATACGCTTTCGATCTAGACGTACCACTCGACATAACTTCGAGAGCGGTTATCGAGTTTGCGGATGTCATCGACTCGGAAACGACATCCGTTGGCATCGATGAAGTGGACAGTCCAAGCACTTACTCGCCGAACGTCTTCCTCTGCATTGAGAACAAACCGTGTCCGACCGTGGTTGGTCTCGACGTCCCATTCACAGGGTTCTTGCGTTCCGGAAACCCAGTGAACTTTGAGAATTTGGGGTACGAACTCTCGAAGCGTCAATTCCTCTTCAAGAATCTCGCGATCCGAAGGCGATAGACCTTCGAGATTTTCCAAGCATACAAGCTCCTCGCCCTCTTTCGAGAGGATCGATACCCACTCCTGGGGTGCAGCGACAGGGTACATCGGCACAACCTGGACTTCGCTGTAACGAGTCCCTTTTGCGTCTGACAATCGCAGGTGATTCCAAGCATCCCGATCCAGCTTAAAAGTCCATAGCCCATCGGAAGTTCGCAACCATGGGGTTCTGGCAAACTCGGCGTTTACGCCCAAGCCCTTTTGCGGATTGTCTTTCATGGCTTGCTCGGTACTCAAAGGGAAGTGTCCGATTTTGCATCCGACTGGCGGTACAGTTCGGTTGGAATCAGGAGCTCTGCTGGAACATCTTCGCCGTTTAGATATTTTAAGATCGCGCTCATGGTCTCTTGCCCGATGCGAACAGGGAATTGGATCGGATCTGCATAGATCTTGCCATCGCGTATGGCTCGTTTGCCATCGATTTGACCGTCGAAGCCTACGATCTTGATCTTGTCGGCCGCACCAGCGTTTTCCAGAGCCGCATAGCAACCCAGTGCCGATGGGTCATTGATTGCAAAGATGCCATTGAGATCGGGATGACTTTGCAGCAGATCCTGAGTGGCTTTGTAACTTTTATCCTTGGCCCCATCTCCAGGAAGTACGCCGACGATTTCGATCGAAACTCCTTTCGACTTCTTTTGCTCTTCGAGTTCTTCGCGGAATCCTTTGGTTCGCAGCATCACACTTTCGACTTGGGGAAAGTCCAGAATCGCGACTTTACCTTGGCCGCCTAAGGCTTCGATCATGGCGATGGCTGCTTGGCGACCACCGCTGTAATTGTCGGTAGCCACATGCGTGATGACCTTAGCTCCCGGGGCAATCGAAGCGATGTCGGCGGTGAAAACCGGGATACCTGCTGCGTTGGCCTCCTGGATAGCTGTCCCGACGGCTCTGCTATCGCAAGGGGTCAAGATGATCGCAGAGACCTTTTGTACGATAAAGTCTTTGACTTGATTTTGTTGTTTGTTGGCGTCGTATTCACCGCTGACGCTGATAAGTTCGTATCCGGCTTTTTGGGCTGCTTGTTTGACCGAATCGGAGATCTCAACAAAAAAAGGATTCGCAGTCGTTAGGATCGAGATTCCAATTTGCTTGGTAGTCCCGCTGGGTTTGGATGCAGCGGCCTGACCTTCGGGCTTGGATGCCGATCCAGAACATCCGCTCCATAAACAAGCCATGCAGAGCAAAAGTCCCAAAGAACGAATCGACATGGCTGGGTTCCTAACGCGGCGGTTTTAAAAGGGCTATTTGGATTTTTTCTTACCCGATGGGTTGCTCTTTGGGCGAGGTCGCGAAGAACCCGTGGGGGGTTTCGAATCGGGCTTATCGCTCGCACTACCTCCCTGCGTATTCTTTTTGAAGAAAGGTTCAAACAATTCTGCGAAAGTTTCGGGAGGCTTGGTGTTCTTGAGCTTGGGCTTATCCCCTCTAGGTGCAGAGGGCATTGTAGGTCTTTGCCCTGGAGCGGTGTTGGCGATGGCCGAGAGGATTTCGTTGACAGTCCCCTCGGGCAAGCTTTTGATCTCGGCCTGAGGTGTGTACTTTTTGATCAAGAACCTTTCGATGAGCGACCAAGTCGAAGAAGTGATGAAGTAGATGCACAATCCTGCCGGTACGCGGAAGAACAAAACACCCATCATGATCGTCATGAACATCATCATCTGCTGGGCGGTTCGAGTCTGTTCGTCAGTCGCCTTAGGCATCAGCACTTTTTGCTGGATGATAAACAGAGTGATGGTAATAAGTGGCAGAAGGTTCAGATAAGGCCCGAACCAGCCTGGCCCTCGGCCTGCGATGAACTGAGGCATCCATTGTTGCCAATCCAATAACATATCTGGACCGGCAAGGTTAGAGCACCATTCAAGGCCCGGGATCAAGGGTTGTTGGCGAAGTGCGACGTTGACCGAGACACAACGATAAAGGCCGATGACGATCGGCAATTGGATCATGGCTGGCAAGCAGCCGGCCAACTGGTTGACGCCCGCTTTCTTCATGAGCATCTGCTGAGCGGTCAATAATTTTGTGGGCTCGTCCTTGAGAGCCTCCTTGAGCTTGGCCATATCTGGTTGCACCGACTGCATCTTCTGAGCGTTGATGGCCATGCGTCGACTCACAGGGAACATCAGCGAGCGAACCAACACCGTTAGCATCATGATCGCAAGACCATAATTGCCGATGATGTAATAGAAGACTTGCAAGATTTGTCCGAGCAATACCGCGAAAAACTTAAAGATGGACCAGCCATACTCGATCGCTTGATTCATGCCGTAGGCCGAGAGCAATTCGGGCGACTTCGGACCTGCAAAAATTAGGTAAGCGGCTTGGTGCTGTCCCTTAGGCGGAATGCTCTTTGTGGGAGTGACGAACCAAAAGCCGGTGTTGTAAGCCTGTTGTCGCTGGGCATCAAATTTCGCTGCATCTAAAAACTGTTCGTTCAAAACCGTCGCCTTGGCTTTGCTCAGAGCATTCATCGAATCGGGAGTCGATGGCGAGGGCTCCATGGCGGCTGTGAAAACCTGAGTGTCCAAGCCGATGTACTTGACGTTCCGTTTCTTCGCATCGTCTTGAGGGCCAAACAGCAGCGAGTCCGGATCGGTAGGGAATTTTTTGGCCTGAGTGACTAGGTCGCGAGTCATCGAAATCGAATACTCGGTGGCTTGACTCCCAAGGATCACATCTCGGGCACCGGGTGCCGAAAAAAAGTAAGGAGACAACTTCGTCGGATACCACCACCCTTCGAGCGAGATACCATTGAGCCCCTCTTGTCTGAGGGCTACCTCGTGAGGCTTGTCATCCATATTCCGAACGATGGTCGTTAGCTCCAAATGGTACTGCCACTGGTCGGCAGTTGCCGGGGACTTTGAGTCCGGGGCCTTAAGCAATCGATACTGTTTGACCAACTCTAAATCCGCGTCGATACCCGCAAGCTTAAGCTGCGTACCCAAAGGCATACGAAACTCGATACCCATTCCACCTTCGACCGGTATTTCAGAAGCTTCCCAAGTTCCATCGAGGGTAGACTCTAGACCAAGGATCGAAACTTCCCCGTCGACGATTTCTTTCCCATCAATTTTGGCAAAAGTCAGTCCGCAAGAACCCTTGGGCTTATTGCCAACGACGCTTTCGATGGCGAAATCATCTTCGGCTCTGAGCACGGCAACGGGTTGCTCGGTCAACGTTACATGGATTGTCTGCCGCTTCGAGGCGTCTCCCTGGCGCTCAATCTCCAATCGCAACTCGTCACCAGGCTTTGACTTGGTCATAACCTTATCGAGTTGGTAAATCGATGCAGGTCCTTCGAGACCTTCCCAACCGACAATCACATCCCCTGGCTCGATGGCTTGCAAGCCTTGGGCATCTTGGCCATGAGGCGTTGCGATCGCTGAGCCCTTGGGAATCGAGTGGATGATCACTCCACCACCAGAACGATCCTCAGGGGCCAGATACCCGAGGTATCCTCGGTTGTTCTTGGTTTGTAAGGAGCGATAGGCAAACCGACCGGGCTCCATTTGCTCGACAAGTTCGATACGTTCGATCATAGCCCCGAGGTTATCAAGGGTGACTAAGAATCGGTATCCTTCGGAGGCCTCCATCGATCCGAGTGTGAATCGTTTTCGAGGAACCTTTTCAGGTAAGACTAGATCTGGATAGTCACTGGCAAACTTTGCCGCTTCCGCCTTGGACTCCTCGATCCGCTTGGACTTGGTATTTTCGATGTCTTCGAGAGTCTTGCGTTGCTGAGCCTCGCGAAGGGCTTGTTGCTGAAGAGAGTTGTTGTACCAGAAGAAGGCGGACATGCCCAAGAGCAGCAAAAGAAGAAACCGATACTTGCCCTCACTGGGCGCTGGCTGATTTGGAGTGTTCAAGGGAATGCGCTCGTTGCAAAGTTCGATCAGAAACTGACCGTATATTCTCGGGGTCGGATCTGGGTTTGCCTAGCTCAATTATGGACACGAATAGAGTCCAAAACAAACTCGTAAGGCTATTGCTAGCCGATATTTAGAGCGTTTTTCGGGGTTGCTTGGTAAGGAGAATCGGCGACAAACTCGCCACCTAGCTGAACCATTCGTCATAACCCAAACTTTCGTTAAAACCCCTCAACCTTAACAGGACCGCGTTCCGATACAGACCGATGATGGGGTGTTGCGACCCCCTGATCGTATGGTGTTGCTAGCTAATTCCACGCTATTTCTGCGGGGCTTGAGGATGAATTCAAATCAAATGCAAGGGTCTTATCGCCGTCGACAAAGCCTTCGAGTTATACGCCATGCCTGGTTTAGGCATCTGCTTATTCAGGGATGTCTTGCGGCGGGATCGATAGGCTTGGGAGTTATTTTCCAAGGCAATTGCGATGCTCAGGACTCTTTTCGCAGCGCACCTCCAAAGGCTTGGCGGCAAGCTGGCCCGTGGCGAGCCATCGGTATCGGGCCTGCTAAAGAGACCGCGTCGAATATCCCGGATCAAGGTCTGGTGCAGAAAGCTTCTGCCGAGGAACTTGCTCGGGGCTCAGAAAAACCCGCAGGTGTCGTCAACGCTATTGCGACAACGGAGTCTCGGCAACCAAGCTTGGTGAGAGTTCCATCGATTAGTATCGAACCGCCCAAGCCACTTCAAGCAGAACAGAGCTCCTCGGATCAAACCGCAACCGAGATAAGCACCTCGCGGAGCGTTGGTGCCAAAGTCAAGCTCAGTGCAAGTGTAATCAGTGAGGGCTCGTCCTCCAACGAGCCGGGTAAATCGTCCACGACGAATTCCTCGAACCTAAGAGTGACACGTTCGGGTGATATCACTGCGGAAACTCCCGTAAAAGTCAACTTCAACCAAGAACGAATTATCGCTTTACCAGCACTACCGAGCCCCGCTAGCCCGTATGCGGAAACCGGTATCGAGATCCCTGTTCGGGTCGAATCACTGGCCGAGACGGTTCAATCGATCATCGAGACCCAAACCCCAATGGCGGATCTACCAGCAGTTCCGATTCATTCGGTTTCGGATGTTCAGATCCAGCTTGAACGACCACCGATGCTCGAATCGCCAGAGGTAATCGACAAAGTGGAGACTCAAGTCGATGAGCCTCAGTCGGACGATGCGCAAGAGCCCGGTTTGCAAGAAAGTGGCGTGCAAAAAAGCATCTTGCAAGAAACCGCTACGGAAGAACTTCGCGAAATGGTCCAGGATGAGGTTCCTGCTGCACAAACCGCAGCAATGACTCCACCCATAGCCCCTTCGCTATCGGTTGCTACGGATCCTACGCCACAGAGTCCTGTTGTTGCTGCTCCAACGATTATGGCTTTACCGAGTGTCGAGGCAACACCCGAGGAAATCCAAGCCATTTCGAGTCTGAATCGGTCGAGCCAAGCCAAAACCGATGGGGTTCTTAGCCAGCCCGGAGCGCAGGTTTTGATCACCGCCGGCCCGATGAGTATCCCCGGCGAGGTCGAAGCGACCGAGAAGGTGTTTCTTGAATCGCAAGACATCCGCGCCCTGCAGGTCACCGGGACGATCTCGCGTTTGCACGTGATCGATAGCTCGGTTTGCCAAGTTGTGTGCAACGGAAATCGCCTATTCATCGTGGCTGATCAGACCGGGGAAACAATGATCGAAGTCAACATGGGCAAATTGCATAAACCCATGTACGTCAAAGTCGTCGTGCAGAGACCTTGGGCCCGAAGCTCCTCGGCGAGCGTAAGCCTCGAACAAATGCAGGCAATCGTAACTCGTCTTGCACCCACCGCAGATGTGACGGTACAAGCCACCGAAGAGGGTTCTTTGGTGGTGAAAGGTTTCGCCGAGAATAATCAGCAAGCCAAGAAGGTACTTGAAGCAATCCGCAAGATGGTTCTTGTGCCGGTTATCGATCGAATCGAGATTCGTTAGTTTACAGATGGCAGGCAAACAAATTGCAACGAAACTAGTCTTTGGTGCCATGTTGGCAGTGGTCATGGGCTGGTGTGCAACTTTAAGTGCGCAACAAGCGGATCAGCTTGCTCCCGGTCCGCTAACCTCGCAAGACTACTTGAAGTTGATGGAACAGGCCAATGCGGCAGCTGGCATACAACCATCAGGCGGCAATTTTCCTGGGGCGAAAGCTCGTCCAAGGGGGAGTCTCGAAACACCTCCACCTGTTGCTAGCCCTCAGCAGCAATTCGCTCCAGTGAGCCCCAGTGCTGGGCAAATCCGGCCTGATGCGGTTCAACCGCTGGCGCCTGTGCCAACAGCGTCTATACCAACTGCCTCTATACCAACTGCCTCTATACCAACTGCCTCTATACCAACTGCGGCTATACCAACTGCGGCTATGCCTAGCCCGGTGCAAAGTTTTGAACCGCAAGCCTCTCGGTTGCCGACGGCCCGAGCGTTACCACCGAGCCAACCTTGGACCGGTCCGCATTGGGTTGGACGTTATGCGACCGTTGGTTTAAGGAGGCCCGGCGATGAAAGTTATACACTTTCGCAAGCCGGGCAGCTCGGAACCCTTGGTTCGGATCTAGCCAATCAAATAACGATAGGTTATTTGACCAATCCGATTGATTGCTATGAATTCAGTTATCTAGGATCGCTGAATTGGAATCGCGGTTTGGACTCGACAGGCCCCGTGAACTCTTCGGTTAGTTCAAACGATCCGCAGTGGCTTGCACCTTTCCAAGATGCCGATTTGCATCAGCAGAAGCATTCGGCTGGCTACAGGCAATACGATTTGAACCGCCGTTGGCTTACGGATGATATCGGCAATAGCAGTCTTGGGCTTCGAATGATCGATTACAGTGAGCAGTATGGTTTTCGATCTGTGCGAGGGACTCAAGAGGGGCTCTACCGAATCGACACCAGCAATCTGCTTGTGGGCATGGCCAGCGGGATGGAGCTTTGGAGACCTATTAGTCAAAGGCTGGCTGTCGGTGGAGCGATCGATGGCGGTCTTTATGCAAACTTTGCAGACGCATCGATCGATGCGCGCACCAGCGGTGGCAAACGAGCCTTTGCAGGTGATGAAGATTTGTCACTTGCAGCATCCTTTGGAGTTCATTTAAGGACCCGTTATCAATTGCGAAGTTGGGCGGGGCTCTACGGTGGATACCGCTGGATGGTTCTATCGGGGTTGGCCACGGTGGATGATCAAGCACCAGTGCCGTTATCCGATAACATTTCGCTTAGCACAAGTTCGGATGCAACGATCCTCTTCCATGGATTCGATGTTGGCTTAGAACTGAAGTTTTAATCTAGGTCGCTGGAGACTAAGATACAACGAGGGACTTAGAGGACTTCGTTTTGCTCGACTTGCTTGCTGCTTCAGCGAGGTGATACAAATGGATCAGCATCCATCGGAATCCAGCGCGATCTATTCGGTATTCCATCCAACCGATTTCTCCGATGCGAGTATGTTGGCATTCGCGCATGCTTTGAAGATCGCCTTATCGATCCAAGGCAAGCTAGACATTTTGCATGTGGACACACAAGACCAAGCCGACTGGGAGGATTTCCCTGGGGTCCGCCAGATGCTCGAGCGATGGGGATCGATTCCGCCCAAGAGCGATCGCCAAGCGGTCATCGATTTGGATTGTCGACTATGCCAAAGAGATAAACGCGGGTTTGATTGTCATGGCAACCGATGGAAGGGATGGTTTTTTAGACGCCCTGCGCGGTTCGCATTCCGAACGGGTACTGCGACATGCGCACTGCCCCCTCTTGATCATCCCAGTGGGCTCTCGACTCGATCGTTGAAAGACCTTAGGCACTAGACGGCCTTAGCTAGCCAGAGCTGTTAATCTGCGCAGAATAGGGGTTTTTGCAGGCTCTTGCGGCTTCTGCAAGCACCGGGTGTCCAACGCAATGGATGCCCGATTTATCGCTAGGAGCCTCAAAACTGGAACCAGATTTTCGGATTCTTTTCGGGCGTTCCAGAATATACTAAAGTCCGTGTTGACCACCGTGTCTAGCATGGCATCTGATATGTCGACGACCCGCGCAAGCCTTTTCGGAAACTCTCTTTCATGAAGTACCTGAAGCAACCCCTACGCCTAGCGATCCAATCGGCTTTTGCCCTGGCAATGACACCCTTGGTCCAGGTTCAATACGCCCAAGCTCAGTGCTGTTTCGGATCCAAATCCCCAGCCCCCTATCCGGTAGGTACCCCCTACCCGGTGTCAAATCCCTACGCTGGCGGGAACCCGTCACAAGCTGCTGGATACTCGGCGGGCCGACCTATGATTCCCGTCGTTCCAATCACTCCTTCCAATGGGTCGATGACAAGCTACTACGGAAACTACGGGATGCTCCCACCGAGCCAAGGGAACGTCTTGCCTAATGGCTTTCCTCAAACTGTCGCCTCGGCGATGCCAACGGCCGCCTACGATACCCAATGGCAACGCACTCCTGTGACTTACTATCGCCCGGTGACCCAGTTCGATCCGAATTATGGGACCACAGTCACGTCGCTCCAGCCCTGCACATCCTACCAGTACCAAGCCCAACGCGTTCCGCTCGTTGCTCCGACACCCGTGGGCGGTTCCTATGCCCAAGCTTCAAACCAGTGGCCAGCGATCAACCAACCGGGTTACTATCCTACAGGCGCTGCGAACACCTATGCGATGAGTCCTGCTCCTCTTGCGAGCCCAGCACCTACGGCAGTCGCTCCCTCGCTACCGGTCTACCCACAAGTTCAGTACTTGCCACAGACAGGCATCGCTCCTGCGAGTTCCACCAGTTTGCCTGCGGCGAATATTACAGCCAACACAAATGGCCTTTCCAGCGCTGTCTACTATGGAAATCCAACTGGTGCATCGCTAGCAACACCGCTAACCAGTGGACAAGCCCCGTGCCCAGGGGGTGTTTGCCCATCGAACCTTACACCACCGAATGTTCCGGGTGCGACCTCCGTGACACCGATGGGTCCGGTGACCTATTTACCGGCTCAACCCGGCTCGGTTCCGACTGGGGTAACTCAGGCCAACGCAACGGCTCCGGCATCTAACGGTCTTGTCCTGCCGCCAAGCGGTGCAACTCTCGATCCTGCATCGATTGCACCTACCTTGCCCCCACCGCCGGTTGCTCCATTGAATCCAACGGCACCTGTATATCCGAATACCTCGCTCATGCCTAGCAGTCCAGCGATTCCAAGCACCTCATCGGCGGGGCTTTGGAGCGATCGAGACGAAAGGGTAACAAAGATGGTTCCGATGAACCGACTTCCTATCGTTCCGATCGATCGACCAGCTTCGAACATATCTCCAACTTATCCGACGAGCCGATCGCTATCGAACGATCCGGCGGCGATTGCTAGTCCTTTTCCTGGCTCAACACCCAAGGCGACTTTGACTCCGCCGAGCCTCTTGCCGAATCCTTCGAATACGAATCAACCTTTGGCTAAGCCATTGGTAGCTCCGGAAGGATTCGATGGCAAACCCTATTGGAATCCGAAGCTGCTTCCGCCCCCGCCTGCATCGGGAGAGGACAAGGTAGCCTTGCGATCAACAACCGGGGTGAAATGACTCTGTGGCAAACCCATCCTTTGCGAGGGCCCAATAGGTGGTCGAGTCGTAGCGTTCTGGAACTCTATCTTTCTCCAGACATCGCGCTGCGAAGAGTGCCATTCTTGAGCCGTATCGTTCGAACTTTGCGAGAGTTCCTCGATTCGGGGCGATTTACAACAACGCATCCTCAAAGCGTACCCACAGCGCGTAGGGTTGTCGAAGAACTTTCTAGCCCGACGAGTTCAACGATGCGTTTAGGCGAGGTCTGGCTCAGGGTCGCTCAGTGGATGTCGGCTATGTCCGGTGTACCTGTAAAGTCACTAAGTCCTGCGGAGTCACTCGCATCGCACGAGGATTGCGAAAGCCAGTGGGTTCTTCCCTTAGAGATGGAAGAAGATCAACTGTCGCTGAAGTGCTTTACGCTCGCTCACGAACTGATCGAAGCTAGCCAGCGGGGTGATGAGTACCCAATCGCCTCTAAGTTTAGAGAGCTATTTGATTATGCCGACGACGTCCGATTGGGGCCAAGTTCGCGAGCAATCCTCGATGCGGCCACCGCCTGCGGGATTCCTTATTATCGCTTAACGAATCAATCGTTGTGCCAACTTGGTGAAGGCAAATATCAGCGGCGAATATGGACCGCAGAGACCGACGCAACGAGCGCGATTGCTGAATCGATCGCAAGCGACAAAGATTTGACGAAGCGGCTACTCCGCAACGTCGGCGTACCGGTTCCACTTGGTCGTTTGGTCAGCAGTCCACAGGACGCTTGGGCCGCTGCTCAAGAAGTTGGTTTGCCAGTGGTTGTCAAACCCAAGGATGCCAATCATCAGCGTGGGATCTCGATCGAGCTTAGTCAACAAGACCAGATCATGAAAGCCTATGATTGGGCGATCGAAGACGGCCAAACAAAACAGGTGATGGTTGAACAGTTTGCCAAGGGACAGCACCACCGTTTATTGGTCGTTGGCAGACGGATGGTTGCTGCCAGCAGAGGGCACAGTGAATATGTTGTGGGCGATGGGTCATCGACCGTTGAACAATTAGTGATTGAATTGAATAAAGACCCGCGACGTGGCGAAGCCTACAACGACCCGCTCGATAAGGTGAAGCTAGATACAGCAGCCAAAATCGAATTGGACAGACAAGGGCTTACCTTTGAGTCGATCCCTGAATTAGGTCGACAGGTCTTGGTTCGACGCACAGGGGATTTAACAACCGATTGCACCGATGAGGTTCATGAGTTGACGGCGGCTCAAGCCGTTTTGGCCGCCCAAGTTGTGGGGCTTGATGTCGCCGGTTTGGACGTTCTTGCTGAAAACATCTCTGAACCATTAGCTCCCCAGCGAGGAGCGGTTGTCGAAGTCAATGCTGGCCCTTCTCTCTCGAGCCATGTGGTTCCCATGTTTGGAAAACCGCAGCCTGTTGGGGAAGCGGTCATCGATATGCTCTTCCCGGCAAGCAGAAATGCTCGCATTGCAATCCATGGTCTGCTGGTTGCAAGCTACGATGAATCATGCACAGATCCGATTGAGAATTGGATTGTGGAGCAGGAATCCAAGAACCTTTTTGTAGGAGTCGTCTTGCCCGACGCGATCCGAATTCGCAATCAAACAATTGAGCTTGAGGATTACAGCAGCCGCTTGCGAGCCTTAGCGGTACTTAGCCACCCTCAAGTCGAATCGCTTTTGGTGGTGTTGCTACCTACGGATCTACTAAGTCATGGACTGCCTGTTGGGAGGCTCGATTATGTGGCATTTGTCGAGGGTGCGATCGAGAGCATCCGAGCGTCAGGGACTCAGGAAGTCTTCAAGGTTTTGAGAAACGCCATGCCTGAACAGGCAAGACCCGATTGGTTGCGTGCAATCTAAAAGGCACCCAACCCATGGAGATCAAAGCGAAAAGAAAGCCTCGAAGCTGGACCTTTGGGCTCGCTATCTGGTTCATCGTTTCGGTGTTTGCGTCCCTGCCCGCATGGGGCGCTATATATGTGAATCGCAACTGGAACGACAATAGTCTTTTTGAGATGGCCAACCACACTCAGTGGCATTTCGCAGTGGCGATGATTTGTATTTTGGTATTGGATCGAGTGCTACGATGGTGGCATCAGTGGCGAGCTCCACTTTTTTCGAGGCTATTGCACGCAGCAATATTACTGACACCAACAGTCTATCTGTGTAGCGTCGCTGAACCGTGGACGGCCCTACCACTTGCTGGCATTGCCCAGGCAAATAAACCCAAACGAACGCTCTCGATCGCTTCGTGGAACGTTTTTATTCAAAACGATCAATACGAGACGATGAAAAAAACGATCGAGAGTCTCGATGCCGATGTGCTGCTGCTGATCGAAGTGACACCCGAACATCGCAAAGGACTTGAGAGTCTTTCGAAGTCCTACCCTTATTCCCTGTGGGCACCTCGCAACAACACTCAAGGTCTGGCGATTCTCAGCAGAGTCCCTGGGACGAGATCTAGAGAACTCGTTATAGGCCCATCTCAAATGCTTGCCCTTGAAACACGGATCCCTGCTGGGGAACACATCGATGTACCGATCAGTATTCTGGGAGTCCATACCGCATCTCCCAACGAGCAAGGCCGATTTCGAGTTCGCGATCAGCAGTTGGCCGATATCGCCAACTGGGTCAAGCAATCCCCCGGTGAGTTGATCGTCCTAGGGGACATGAATATCACCCCCTGGAGTGTCGCGTTCAAAGAACTGCTATCGAGCACAAGGTTGGTCGATTCAAGGCGTTACCGAGGATACTTTGCGACGTGGCCCTGCGGGTTGGGGATCGTTGGTATCCCGATCGACCACGGTCTGGTTTCACGAGGTTTAAAGATCATCGATCGCGAGTGCGGATTCCCAACGATCGATTCAGATCATCAATGGATTCGCATGACGATCGACGGGACTAAGGTGGATCGTAGCCCCCAGGTGTCCCTGGATGGCAACGGCAAATCCTCCAAAGACCTTTGAGCAAGCCGCGAATCGGCCCGTATTTTTGGATCGCTTCAATCATGTATTGCGAGCAACTGGGTGAAAAGCGGCAGTTGCTACCCAGCAGTGGGCTGATGGCTCGCTGGTAGAACCGTACTATGCCGATGAGCATCCACTGGAAAAGACGGTTCATGGCGATGACTCTCTAAAGAGTTGGTTCGATCTCTAAGCCACTAGGCCTTTAGTGACCAGCATGAAGACATCTTCGAGCGACGGATCTTTGTCGCTGAAGGATCGCATCTTGACCCCACCGTCGATGAGTCTCTTCATCAAACTAGCAAGGCCTTGATCGTCGGTCTCGAATTCGGCGGTCACACGGTCGCCATCGATTTCGATTCCACGCATCGTCGGGTCGCTTCGAATAATCGATATTCCAGCATCTTGGTTTTCGACGAATCGTATCTCGACGATTCGATTGCGACGCATCTGGCGATAGACCGAATCGATCGGGCCATGCATGAGCAACTGTCCGCGTTCGATGATACCGATGGAGGTACAGCAGTCGGCCAATTCCGAAAGGATGTGGCTAGAGATCATGATCGTCTTGCCCATCTTCCGTAGTTCTTTCAAAAGGGCTTTAACCTCGATTCGAGCCCGAGGATCCAGACCGCTCGTCGGCTCATCGAGGATCAAAACTGGTGGATCGTGTACAAGCGTCTTTGCCAGACAAAGCCGTTGCTTCATGCCCCGCGAAAGACCGTTGACGTAATCATCTCGTTTGTGCGTCAGATCCAGCAGTTCGAGCACGTCTCCGATGACTTTTTTCCGTTGGGTGCGCCCGATCTTATAAGCCACAGCAAAGAAGTCCAGAAACTCCCAAACCTTCATGCCGTCGTACACACCAAAGTCATCGGGCATATACCCAATGCTTCGCCGAACATCCATCGGTTGCTTATTGACGCTAAAACCGTTGACAAGGCCATCGCCTCGGGTGCTTTTAAGCAGCGTTGCTAAAAACCGGATCGAGGTGCTTTTTCCAGCGCCGTTTGGACCGATGAACCCAAACAACTCTCCGGCCTCGATCTTCATATTGACCGAACCGACGGCTGTGAATTCGCCGTAGTCCTTACCAAAGTTCGTTAACTCGATCATATCGGCCAAACGGCTCAAAGGCGCGGGATAAGGTTTGCTCTAAAGTCGGGTCTGAAGTATGCCAGCACAATGCCCTCAGTGTACTCCAAACCGAGCCTCTTCGGCAAACGAATCTCAAGCCCCGGGCTGTGCCATCTGGCGAAATTCCTCTTCGCTGAGGATCCTAACACCCAACTCTTTAGCCTTTTGCAGTTTGCTTCCAGCAGCCTCGCCAGCGACTAAGAAATCGGTGTTCTTTGAAACGCTTCCAGATGCCTTACCGCCGAGTTTCCCGATCAATCGCTCGATTTCATCGCGCGAGTAGTGCACCAAAGTGCCAGTAACGACCAACGTTTTATTGGCAAACACCCCGCTATGGTCGACCGAATCTTCCTGCGAGGTTGAAAGCAAAACCCCTGCATGACGCAGTTGCTCAAAAACCTGCGATCCTTCTTCGCTTCGGCAAAAATCAAACACACTCTTTGCAATGATCGGGCCGATCTCTTCGGTATTGGCCAACTCCTCTTGCGTGGCATTCAGGAGGTTTTCAGCCGAACCGAATCGCCGCGCAAGAACCATCGCGACCCGCTGCCCGACATGCCGTATGGTTATCGCATTGAGGACTCGCGACAAACCTCGCTGCTTGCTTGCCTGTATCCCTTGCAAAATATTCTCAGCAGATTTTTTACCCATCCGCTCAAGCTGCATAAGTTTATCGGTCGTCAGTCCATACAGATCGGCATAGGAGTTTACCAACTGAGCATCGACAAGCTGATTGACGAGTTTTTCACCAAGCCCTTCGATGTCCATACAATCACGGGACGCGAAATACCGAAGTCGCTGTCGCCACTGCGCCGGGCACTGATTCGAAACGCAACGGATGTAAACGCCCGATGTGTCTTTGACCAGCTTCTCGCCACATTCCGGACATTGTTCTGGGAATTCAAACTCAGGCAACTCACGCTCACGCCTATGCTTCTCCACCCGGACAATGTGTGGAATGATCTTACCGGCCTTCTCGACAACCACCCAATCATCGACCCGAACATCCTTGCGCTTGATCTCATCGAGATTGTGAAGCGATGCTCGCGAGACGGTGGTTCCGGCCAGTTGCACTGGCTCAAGCTCGGCTACGGGTGTGATTGTCCCGGTCTTTCCCACCTGCGTCTTGATCGCCAAGAGTCTTGTGACGGCTTCGTATTTTTCGATTTTGTAAGCGATTACCCAGCGAGGGGATTTGCTCGTAGCTCCGAGCGACTCGCGTTGCTCGAGCGAATTGACTTTGATGACCAGCCCATCGACCTCGAAATCCAATTCATGCAGATTTTCAACAAGTCGATTGCAATGCACGACAACCTCTTGGCTGCTTTGAAACGACTGCACCAGCGGGGTGATCGGAACCCCGAACTCTCGAACCTTTTCGAGAAATTCCATGTGAGTTCTAACTTGCAAACCTTCGCAAAAGCCCATGCCGTGGCATAGGAACCGAAGTTTGCGTTTGGCGCAGATTTTCGGATCGAGCAAGCGGATCGAGCCAGCCGTTACATTGCGAGGATTTTTAAACTCGGCCTCTCCAGATCGGGTTCGTTGCTCGTTGAGCTCAACAAGATCCGAGTTGGTCATGTAGACCTCTCCACGGACTTCGAGCGTTTTCGGAATGTGCTTTCCTTGGAGTTGAAGCGGTAGTCCTCGAATCGTCCTGGCGTTGTGAGTCACATCGTCCCCGACTTCGCCGTTTCCACGCGTGACTGCTGCTACCAATGAGCCTTGCTCGTAGCGGATCGATGCTGCGACTCCATCCACTTTCAATTCCACAACCCACTCGACTGGTTCGCCCGATAAGAGCTTTTCAACGCGGTGAAGAAAATCGCGTAACTCTCCCTCGGTATAGGTGTTGTCGATCGACAGCATCGGAATTCGGTGCGCGACTTGCGCAAGTCCTTCAACGACTTGGTCTCCGATCTTCTGAGTCGGACTATCGTTGGTTATGAGGCTCGGGAATCGGGTTTCCCAATCGGCTAGTTCCTTCAGGAGCTGATCGTATTGCAAATCTGAGACGACCGGTTCTGCTACCACATAATAGAGGTAGTCGTGCTTGCGGATCTGATCGCGAAGCTCCGAAACCCTTACGCTTGCCTGCTGAAGGTTGACCTGTGGATCATCTGGCCTGTGCATGCCTATTTCCTCCAGCTTCAAGGCGGGGTTTATAACGAGATCCGTTTGCCGGTCTTTGCCGACTTGTAGATGGCATTGATCAGTTCGACACTTCGCCTCCCTTCAGTCCCATCGATCCGCGAAGGGAGTCCGGCTTGGATTGCTTTTGCAAAGTCTTTGAACAGCTCGCGGTGCGCCACGTGCCCGATGGCTGCAGGATCCGAAGCGCCCCCACCGGTCGTGTTGGACTTCATCTCCGCGAGGATCTTTTCGTCCTGCTTGGTGGACTTAGCAAAACTCCATCGCACGAGGGCCTCTTCTTCTAGGACGGCCATGCCGTGCGATCCGGCGATCTCGATACGTTTGAGAGTGCCGGGATAAGCGGCGGTGGTAGCGACGATAGTTCCGAGGGCTCCGGACTGAAATTCGAGTGTCGCCACGGCGGTATCCTCAACCTCGATTCTTTCGTGAGCTCTCAGAGCCGTCATGGCGCTGACGGCTCGCACAGGTCCCATGAGCCACAGCAGAAGGTCCACGCTATGGATCGCTTGATTCATTAAAGCCCCTCCGCCGTCGAGGGCCCAGGTGCCTCTCCACTTGCCGCTATCGTAGTACTGCTGTGTTCGAAACCATTTCACAATGGCATCGGCCAGGGAGATCGAGCCGAATCGGCCTTGTTCAACAGCCGCCTTCATGAGGATCGCCGAGCGATGGAATCGCGAAGGGAAAATCGTTCCGAGATAGACGTCGTTTTTATCGCACTCGGCAATCAACTGATCGCAGCGTTTGGTGGTAATTTCGAGTGGTTTTTCGACCAAGACGTGTTTACCGGCGCGGGCTGCTGCGATGCCTGGTTCAAGGTGTGCGCCGCTGGGCGTGCAGATCGTAACGATGTCGATCGACGGATCCTTGAGCATCGCCTGAAGGTCATCGTAGGGTAGCCCGCCGAACTCCGAGCAAAAGGCTTCCGCTTTGGATTTGTCGCGACCGTAACAAGCGATAAGCCTCGATCCTTTGATCTCTTGAATCGCTCTTGCATGGAACTTAGCAATCATGCCACATCCAACGATTCCCCAACCCAACATGATGTTAGCCTTTCTGTGCGTCGGTAAGGACACGGTTGAGCGAACCGCATTGCCGCCCTTGGATATCTATCGTAACATACCGAAAGCCCAATTCGGTGGCTTTGGAAACAATCCTTGATCGCATCGGTTCGCACACAGCCTCTGGGAGTTGGTGCAAATGGATTTCGAGTCTGAGCAAATCGTCCGCATGCAGCCGGGCTCGCACATCGCTTAAGCCTTCAGAATTCAGCCATTTTTCCATCGCTTCGATGCGCCCGAGTCGTCCGATCGTTACAACTTGGCCATAGGCGATACGGCTAGCAAGACACGGGCTTGCAGGTTTATCGGCCACCTCGAGGCTCCAAAGTTTAGCGATGCTTCGGACGTTGTCTTTGGTGTAAAGCAAATCCGCAAGTGGAGCTTGAACGCCCCAGTTGGCCGCAGCTTGGAGTCCAGGGCGATAATCTCCAAGATCCTCGGCATTGGTTCCAGAGAGGATCGTCTCAAAATCGTGCTCCCGAGCCCACTTGCTGATGGCCGCGTATAGCGTCGACTTGCAGTGAAAACATCGATCGGGACCATTGGCGATGTAATCGGGGTTTTCGATCTCGCTTGTGGGAATCCTCACATGATCGATCCCGATGGATTGAGCGACTCTTTGCGCATCGAGTTGATCTGCCTGAGGCATTGCAGCACCGATGCTTGTCCAAGCGATAGCGTTGGTGCCTAGGGCTCGGTAAGCGGCAGCGGCCACTACAGCGCTATCGACACCTCCAGAAAAAGCGACAACTACTTTGTAGTAGGATGTCCGGATGTGCTCGACGAGCGACTTTGCCAACTGCAAAGCATCTGCAGATTCGCTGGGCATCGTTTTTACCCTTTGGGCTGCGTGACGATCTGCCGATAGTAATCGATGGTACGGCTTATTCCTTCTTCAAGCCCGACGGCTGGTTCATAACCAAGAACTTTTCTAGCTTGGGTGATATCGGCTAGGCTTTCGCGGACATCTCCGACGCGCGGTGGGAGAAAGACCGGGTCAATTTCTTTTCCGAGAAGTTTGGCAAGGAGTTCTAGGAGTTGTAGCAAAGTTGTCTGCCTGCCGTCGGCAACATTGAAGATACGTCCCCCTACGTTGGGCACTTGGCTCGCGAGTAAGTTCCCGCGAACGATATTCGCTACATAAGTAAAATCGCGGGACTGGAGGCCGTCTCCGTAGATCGAAGGTTGCTCGCCGCTGAGAATGCGACTGACGAAAAGCGGAATAACCGCCGAGTAAGGGCTATTTGGGTCTTGGCGAGGTCCAAAGACATTGAAGTATCGAATGCCTACCGTCTCGAGACCGAAGCTATGGAAATAGCTCTGGCAGTAGTATTCCCCAGCGAGCTTCGCCGCAGCATAGGGGGACAGGGTTTGCGGTAAGTCGGTCTCACGCTTCGACGATGTCGGCGTATCTCCATAGGCACTGCTACTTGCGGCATAGACAAATCGCTTGACCTTGGCCTTGACGCTCCAATGAAGCATGTTGAGCGTACCGGTCACGCAAGCATGGTTGGTGTCCAGCGGGCGTTCAAGGGACAACGGCACGCTGGCTAGGGCTGCTTGGTGAAAGACTCGTTCGACACCATCCAAAGCACCTTGCACGGCCTGGGAGTCGTTGATGTCTCCTTGAATGAACTCGACCTGATCGGCAACTTCATCGAGGTTTTGGCGATGGCCGGTGCATAGATTGTCCAAAACCCGAACTTGATGGCCTGCATCGAGCAACCCTCGAACGATATGCGACCCGATAAAACCACACCCACCGGTGACAAGACAACGAACCATGGAAGACCCCAAAGACTTTCAGAAAAACGTACTCGACGGCTTTGACGGATTATAGTTTGACCTGTTTTTGGCGGAAGATGTCATCAGGTGATCCAAGCGATTTGGCTACAACATGTATCACGTTGTATCCGAAGTTATAGGTTCTTCAGGAATTATCGTGGCTACTCAAAGGGACGTATGCGACGTGCCTTGCATGGGCAAATGCCCTGGGCTTGCTTAGATTCGTCCGAGTCGTTCCAAGGCTTCGTCGGCCCATGGGCTCTGGGGTGATAACTGCAGGAACCTTAGCCAATGCTTCGTCGCCTCTTGGGTATTGCCGATCTCGTCGAGCGATCTTGCTAGATGGTAATGCACATCTGGATAATGATCATCCTTGGCCAGGGCACCTTCGAAGGCCGCGATCGCTAAGTCAACCTGTCCGGTATCTGCCAGTACGCATCCCAAACTCGCTCGGGCTTCGACAAAGTCTTCGTCGATCTCGATCGCATTGTAGAATCGCTCGC
>JAJTFC010000186.1 GCA_021298315.1 Planctomycetaceae bacterium | reverse complement strand
TGAGCATTCGCACCATCATCCAGTAGACAGGCCGCCGAGACGATCGATCGCTTAACAAGGACAGAGTTTTCCGGGTTGCCCAGTTGTTCGACGAGAAGCTTGAGCAATTCCGGGCTTTTCCTGAAACCGGGCCGATTGTAGTTCTGGCAGATGTTCTGTGCAGCTTCAAATCGAACATTCGCTATATCGCTCTTCAAGTCATTGATGTTCAGATACTTAGCACGGGGCTCTCGATTGATATTCCAAACATCCCCAAATCCTGGTTCGATCTCCCAACGGTGCTGCAAGGGAACGACTTGCTGTCCCGAAACCACCGAAGCGACCAGCGATGCCAATCCAAAAGCCAGCCATCGACCTGTCGCCAACGGCTTGATCCAGTTTTTCTCTTTGCGGTAACTAGTCATACACAAGGGTCAATCAGGTCGGGTTAAACGGGCGATGCGAAGAATCAAGATCACTAGACCAACTGCACAGATCCCCAGCCCGACGTACCATCCATTTGGGATCAATTGGAAAGTTTCAAAGCCAGGCGCTTTCATCTCAGCTAGCGCCGTAGCGGCGGGATTCAAGAGCAATGCCCGTTCTACGAAAACAGGACCGAATGGATTTCCACGTCCGAGCCAAATCAGGAGCGTTCCGGCGAAAAGCATCAAGAGCACCCCATAGCTTGCGGCCGTCGCCGCAGCGCTGGTCTTCGAGTAAGCACTCACGCAGGCGCTAAGGATCGTCACCATCGCCGTTGCGATGAGCAGAGAAACAACCACATTGGAGACTTGGCCTCCAAGTGCCGGTTGAATGTAGCTCATCATCACGTAACCCGGTAAGGTTGCCAGCAACAACAGAAGCAACGTCAAGAAAGTGCTCATGAGTTTCCCTGTCAAGATCCTCCAAGCTGAGATCGGCGAGGCCCGCATCAATTGCCAACCACCACTTTCAATTTCCGAAGCGATCAGGTTGGCACCCAGGCTAGGACCGAGCAAGAGCAAGAAACCGATTTGCATCAGGACCATCGACGAGGCGATTCGATCCACACCCCAATTGACCGTTCCAGTTGCAGCTACCACCGTCAGTAGGATGGAGATGATCGCACCTGCAGCAACGAGTCGAAGCAACCAGTGCAAGCGTCCGAATTTTCGGGTACGAAACTCTTTGACCATCACAGGATTGAGCCAAAACGGGATCCCAGCCTTGCGTCGGTTCGGATCGACCAGATAGGCGAGTCGACGAAGCCAACTCGACTCTTTGGCCTCGATCACTTTGCCTGCATCCTTTGCTCGATCCATCATTGTCGGATGCAATTTGTAAAGGGTAGCAATCGCAAGTGCGATCGTCGAAACGGCACACATCACGAGAAACTCGACCCAACCGGTTCCAATCCCAATCGATTTAGCTTGGCCCTGCGCACCGGTGATCTGCTGCAAAGCAGGTATCGGGGACAATGTCGTCAACAGTTGGGAAATCCAAGCGGTGACGCCTTTGAGTTTCCCAACTAAAACGCTCGGGCCAATCGATAGCACGACAAGCCCCAGCAGAATGCTGTAAGTCCACCTTAAACTCGCGTCGATCGATTGCGAGCGGCTCGATACCCACAATCCCAATGCCGAGTATTGGAATGCCATCCCCAAGAAGATCATGAGCAACGGAACAATATGGCCGGCGATCGAGATGCCGCCCATCGCGTAGCAAGCAAAAATCGCCGGTAAGCTCACTGAAAAAAGCAAAAGCCCTAAAAGCACATTGGCAAGCAGTTTTCCGACATAGACGACCCAAGGCGGAGTGGGGGAATTGAGCATCAATACCAATGTGCCCTTTTTGCGCTCCGACACGATTGCTGTAGCGGGAAAGGCAGGCGTGAGCATCATGATGGCGATGGCAATCGCATAAGCAACCGGTCGGAATACTTGAATCGATCCTTGGCTAACCAAATCGATACTGGCTTCTCTTGGCCATCGCATTAAAACCAATCCGCACGAGACGATCGCGACGATGGCCATCGCGATTAGCGCCTTGGGGCTTCTTAAGCGACTGATGAGTTCTCGCCTAAGGATCGGGTTGTTGAAAAAGGACGTTGGGTTCACGCAGTGTGCTTTCAAGGAATGGTCAACAACTAGACTTTATCTGCCACCGATAGGAATGCGTCTTCCAAGTCGCTGGTCAATTCTCGGAATTGAGTTACCGGTAGTTTTGCTGCGATGAGTTTTTGGAGCAGTTCGGCCAACTCCAATTCAGTCCTCACCGTTGGGAATCGCAAAGTCAATTCTGCAGGGCTTGCGGTAAGCGGTTCGGAATCGAGCAACACCTCCCCTAAGAGTTTCTCTGCCTGTGGGATATGCTCGGAACCGGCGACTTGGACTTCAAAGTTTCGCTGAGGGCAGAGTTCTCCCATGACTTCGTCGACCGTTCCAAACGCTCGGAGTCGGCCAGCCGTCACGATCGCTACCACATTGCAAATGCGCGATAGCTCAGGCAGGATGTGGCTCGTGACGATAAGCGTTTTCCCCTGAGCCGCGAGTTGCAAGAGCAACTGACGCATCTCGATGCGGGCTTTGGGGTCCAATCCGTTTGCAGGCTCGTCCAAGATGAGAACCTCCGGGTTGTGCAGCAAGGTCCTAGCGATTCCGACGCGCTGCTGCATACCGTGACTGAGGCTCTCGACAAATCGGTCTTGCATGTAGGTCGTGTTGGTTGTTTCCATGACCTCCTGGATTCGAGCCTTGCGCTGAGTGCCGGGTATTCCGAAGATGGCACCAAAAAAATCCAGATACTCATGCACTCTCATGTTGTCGTAGGATCCAAATTTATCGGGCATGTACCCGACAAGTTGCTTGATCTTTGAAGCGTTCTGACTGCAGTCGACCCCTGCAATCGTGGCCGAACCAGAGGTCGGCTTGGAAAGCCCAACAAGGATCTTGATCGTCGTGGTCTTGCCGGCTCCGTTGGGGCCGATGAATCCGAGAATTTGTCCTCGGTCCACGTGGATCGAAAGATCGTTCAGCGCAGTAAACGCTCCGTAACTCTTCGTGAGGTTCTTGGTTTCAACGACAGTTTCGCTCATGGGAGACTTCAGGGGTCAGGGCTTTAAGGGGTTGCTCGGAAGGGTGGTGCCTCTGACCTGAAGTCTCAAGTGCTTGATCCGCCAAGGGATCGGGCTACCGACGACTTGGCCTTCGGACACTTCGCGACCATGGTCTTCGGCCACTTCTAAACGCAGGGTCAAAAGTCCGTCTTGGAATTCCTCGAGTAGGTCAGGATCTGTTAGAGTTGATTTCCAGGGGATCGAAGGCCCATTGAAGCTGATGATCTCAACGAAGGACTGGTCTTTGGATCGAAACCACGAGAGCTTGACCTTTCGCCTTGGGATTTGCAAATCCCAGTCGAAATCGATGTGAGTCGGACTCAGTGGAAGGACTTCGTCGGGCAAGCGGAAGTCGAGACTCGTCTCGGCGGGGGTTGAGGATTGACTGATCCAACGGCCTGTCCCATCTAGGAATATCGGCGATGAGTTGGCATTCTTTGCAAGCTTGATGTCGATAAACGGAAAGGGTATCGCAACGGACGACCCGGGAGCAGGACGCGAGAGGATCAATGGCATCGAAACAAGTGCAACCCCTCGACGCTCAATCTCTGTATTCCAGCGAGGGCCTTGGTCAAACAGATCCGTCCAGCCCATTACCGTCCTAGAAAGGGTCAAGGATCGATCATTCGAATCGAGGATGTTCTTATAGATATTGGTTCTGCGGCGTTGTTCGTCACCGACGATGGCATCCAGCGTCCAACGCTCTCCTTCGGCAGCGTATTTTCCATCGACGAGGATTTCCGATTCAGAACTGCTTGAACCAAGCGCAGGGGCTCCAGGTACATAGGCAACCACTGGGTCTTGGACTTTCGAGGGTAGATTGCTGGGCAACGTGATCCGAACACCACTCTGGGTAAAATCAGCCTGGGCAACTGCTTGAAGATCTGGCAATGCAACGTCGGTCTGATAACGCCAAGTACCTGTAGGCCAGGCTTGGTTGCTCATCTTCCATTTCCCAAAATCCTCCGTGGTGATGGTCTTGATACCGGTTTCCATTTTTGGATCAGGCGAAGCAAATCCCAAGGAGTTGCTGACGAGCGACATCGAGGTGTCTTGGGGTAAGTAAACCGCTGCGGATTCCTTCATGGTCGCACCGCTTTTGGATTCCAACTGAACGAGTTGAAACAGGGAGACCATCGGTGGTTTGTCTTTCTTTTGTGACCATGCAATATAGACCATCGGAAGCGATGCACCGATGGCCAACGCAGGAGCGATCCAGCCCATCGCCTTGGCGTCTTTAGCCGTCAGTCGCCAAAGACTCATGCCGATCAAAGCGGTGCAAAAGCCAAGTAGAATCCCGGCGACGATGCCGCGAGAGACCACGGGATTGCCGATGCGTTCCAAGGGGTACTCAAGACTTTTGAGCGGCAGGATGCTGCCGCCCCGCTTGACTTGCACCGTATCGACTAAGTTCTTTGCCCAAGGTTTGAGTTCGTAGTCGGAACGATAAAAAGGATCTTCGCTGAGTTGACCTTTTCGAGGCGTAATCCAAGCGCTACTTTCTAGGGAAGTGATGATCAATTCACCCCGTCCAACAGGCATAATAATCGACGCGGGCCAGCCATCGATCGAATGCTTAACGCTCCCCCCTTGTTGCATCAAACGCTTGAAGATCACTGGGTCGTCCAATTCGACCTGTGCGCTCTGCTGGGAATTGGTGGGTCCGTAAGTTTCCACTTGGAAACCAGTAAGCTTCACCGAGTCGATCGTGCGTATCTGCTGACTTGGTTCCAAGAGAGGCTCGATCGCTTGGGGGTCGATCGAATCGAGCATGACCCAAATGCGTCCTCCGGAAAACAGAAAGCTCTTGAGAGTGCTGAGCGTCGTCGCATCTTGCAAGGGAGCTAATTCTGCTAACATGAGCACATCGATATTCTTCCAATCGTTCTGAGTCGTTGGGAACTCCAGGCCATCGAAGCCGGTGCAGTCCTTGGTGAGTTCTGCATCGATTCGACTTGCCATCGCTAATTCATACGTCGTCAATGGCACCGCTTTTTCCCAACGCCAATCCAAGGGTGGAGCAAGTTCTCGGCCCAGTGCGGTTGCTGCTACGACGGGGATCTTCTTCCTGGGACTAAACAAAGGCACCTTGCGCACCGCCGGCTGATCTCCGACGACGACCAAAGTCTCTCTGCCATCGACAAGTGCGTACAGCGAGGCTTCGACCTCTAGCCTCGATTCTGGCAACTGGAGCGGTGGTCGAACGGTTAATTCACAGGTTAGCGTTTGCTCAGGT
>JAJTFC010000185.1 GCA_021298315.1 Planctomycetaceae bacterium | reverse complement strand
TGACCGGGCAAATGGCCTTCCGCGTTCCACGCGGCTCAAAAGTCTTCACCGGACTCGGCGGCCCATCGCTGATCGCTAAAGATCAATGGACAATCCCCAAGATGCTCCGTCAACAAGGCTACTCGAACTGGGCCGTCGGCAAGTGGCATCTGGGTTTGACTTTCTATGACACCCTCGGCAAACCGATCCACGACGACACCCCGCAAGCCGTCGAGCGGGCCGATTTCTCTCGCCGTATCGATGGTGGCCCTTTGGATCACGGTTTCGATCGCTTCTTCGGTACCGCTTGTTGCCCTACGACCGACTGGCTCTATGCCTTCATCCAAGACGATCGAATCGTCAACCCACCCTCGAAACGTATCGATAAAACCAAGTTGCCCGAGCATCCTTACTCGCACGATTGCCGCAACGGCTCGATCGCCCCGGACTTCCCGATGGAAGAAGTCGATCTTGTTTTCCTCAAGCAAAGCCAGCAGTTTCTAGAAGAACATGTACGCTCAGAACCTGATAAGCCATTCTTTCTGTACCATGCTACACAAGCAGTCCATTTGCCCTCCTTCCCAGCCGACAAGTTCCAAGGGAAAACCCAAGCCGGTCCTCATGGAGATTTCATCCATGAACTCGATTGGATCGTCGGCCAACTCATGGAAACACTCGATCGACTCGGTGTTGCCGACAACACGATCGTCATCTTCAGTAGTGATAACGGACCCGAGACAACCAGTGTCGTCCACATGCGAGCCGACTACGAGCATGACCCCGCTCGGCCTTGGCGCGGTATGAAGCGTGATCAATGGGAAGCTGGCCATCGAGTGCCGTTGATCGTCCGTTGGCCAGGCAAAATCCAACCAAGCTCCACGAGCAATCAACTCACGAGCCTAACAGACATCATGGCAACTCTGGCCCAGGTCGTCGGTGCGCAACTACCTAGTGGTTCGGCGCAAGACAGTTTCAACATGCTACCGGTATGGCTAAGCCAGGATCGCCAAGCGATTCGCCCTTACATGCTAACGCAAGCTTTCGGCGGCGAGCGAACACTCGCGATTCGAAAAGGCCATTGGAAGTACATCGATCATGCTGGCTCAGGGGGAAACCGCTACGAAAACAATCCGGAATTGAAACGCTAGGCGAAACCAATAACCTTTATTTCACACATCCCGACATGGTCACGGAACTCAAGGACTTACTCAAGGGGCTTTTCGAACAAGGGCGAACGCCTGATCAAATTCGATGAAATAATCACCTTGAATCTTCGGGAATTATCGTGGCTGAGAATTTATGCCACTGGCACTGTACCGCGAAGCTGAGTACGAAAAAGCCGAGCTAAAATACCTGAAGAACCAACACTTTAAAGATTGATTGCGGTAGAACGCTCCATTAGACTTTGGGTGTATTTGTATGTCTAACTCTTCTCTTTCCTTTGCCCACGGATACAAAAATGTCTAATTATGAAAACCCCTACGCTCCAAGCCTTGGAGATTCGTTGCTCCCGGACGAACAGTACAACAATGGCCAACTCGCTACGCTATCTGAACGCTTTGCAGGCGCTCTTATCGACGGGATTATCGGCTTGGCAGCGGGCTTTCCAATCGGTATGGCGCTGGGTCTTGGGGTAGGCGCTGTGTTAGGCGAGGGCTTGGTACCTAATCTTGTTGTGCAAGTCCTCGGTGGATTGGTCGGTATTGGTTTGTTCCTGGCCATCCAAGGTTACTTCTTAGCCACTCGTTCACAAACGATTGGGAAGATGGCCCTGGGAACCAAAATCGTCAGAGACAACGGCGAAACAATTCCCTTCGGAGAACTCTACACCAAGAGGTATCTTATCCTTCAGCTCGTATCGATCGTTCCCTTCGTTGGAGGATTCGCTGGACTAATCGATGCACTTCTTATTTTTAGATCCAATCGCAAGTGCTTACACGATGATCTTGCAGGAACGAAAGTGATCAAGCTGCGATAACGTCGCATGCACATTCCATGTGCCATCCGCTGGGTGCCTCGCTTGCGATTTGAATGGTTTTAGGAATAGATTGGAAGTTTGCTAACTTGGCCGCGGCACACGGAGTGTGCCTGCGACTATGGGGGATGCGACGATGTGGGCCGCGGCACACGGAGTGTGCCTGCGACTATGGGGGATGCGACTATGAGGGATGCGACTTACATCCGTTCGACTACGCCAATGCCCAGTAGATCCAAACCTACCCTGAGAGTTTTTGCAACCACCGACGAAAGCTTTAGCCGTGAGGAAACCTCGTTGGCATTCGAAGCACTCAGCACGCTGCACTGGTCGTAGAAACTGCTAAAAAGCTTTGCCAAATCGTACAAATACTCGGTGATCAAATTCGGAGTGTACTCCTGCATCGATTGATGCAACATCTCCTCAAACCGAACCAAATGCAACGCAAGTGCCAGCTCCGATGGCTCGGTCAATTGCAACGAGGAATCTGCCCACCCGGATGGATCGTATCCCTTCTCCTGAGCCTTGCGCAAGATACTCCTAATGCGCGCATAGGAGTACTGAATGTATGCCGAAGTGTTCCCCTCGAGCCGCACCATCTTGTCCATATCAAACACATAATCGCTGGTCCGATTGTGAGCTAAATCAGCATACTTGATCGCCCCTAATCCTACCACCTGCGCTATTTGCTCTTTCTCCTGATCCTCCATCTGGATCCCGACCCCAGTAAGCCGCTCTGGATTGCATACGACTTCCATGGCCCGTGCGACGGCTTCATCAAGCATCGACTCGAGCCCCACGGTGCTCCCCGATCGTGTCTTAAACGGTTTGCCATCGGTTCCCATAACCGTCCCGAAACTGATGTGCCGAAAATCGGTATGTCCAAGCCCTATTTTTTCAAGCACCGCAAAGAGCTTCTTGAAGTGGTCGCTCTGTCGATGATCGACCACATACAAGCTAATATCTGGCGAAAATTCGCGCTCTCGAAACATCGCTGTGGCGATGTCGGTCGTAGCGTACAAATAAGCCCCATCCTGCTTGCGTACGATCATCGGCGAATCGAATCCATCGAGAAACACACACAGAGCACCATCGCTTTGAACCGCAAGATTCTTGGCAAAGAGATCTTCGACCACCGCACCTAACATCTCGTGATAAAAACTCTCCCCGTACCAGTGATCGAACTGGACGTTTAATCGGCGGTAGATCGTATCGATCTCTTGGCGGCAATTCGGAAGGAACTCGTTCCAAAGCTTCAGGTTCCCGATATCCCCATGATGAAGCGCGGCGGTCTCGGCTAAAACCTTCTCATAAATTGCCGGATGGGTATCGGACTCAGCCATGAGCAAGGTGTCTTGTTGGGACTCCTCAATCTTTTTGTGATTGCTTTGCAACTCTTCGATAGCTGTTGTCACCTGGCGCTCGGCAGTTGCCAACTCCTTGGCGATCTTCTTGTCAGCAGGAGCAGCAGCGAGCTTGGTTTGCACCTGCTCGACTCGCTTCCTGGCAAACTCGACGGCTTGCTCGAGTTTCGGAGTTTGAGCAAGTGATTCTTGATAACCACTGATTGCCTGTACCTTTCGGTAGATTCGGCTCAACTCTGCAACCGGATGCTTTTTGTAAGCTTCTTGATCGCAAAAGTTTTTGTAACCGTAGATGATCATCCCAAACTGAGTGCCCCAATCACCAAGGTGATTGTCGGTGATGACCTTGTGCCCCAAGAATCGAAGCACATGAGCGATCGCAGCCCCGATGACCGTCGAACGGATGTGACCGACGTGCATCGGTTTGGCTACGTTCGGTGACGAATAATCGATGACAATCGTCTTGGGAGCATCGACCTTGGTCACCGCCAAATGTTCGTCGCGATAAGCTGCTTCAAGCTGCGCTGCTAGCCAGCTCGGTGAAAGCCTTAAGTTGATGTATCCGGCTCCGGCGATGCTCACCGATTGACAGATATCGGAAAGATCAAGCCCACTGACGACGCTCTGAGCGATCTCAAGGGGCGGTTTGCCCAAGACCTTCTGAAGCGGCATGGCGATGTTGGCTTGGTAATCTGCAAGCGATGGATCGCGGGATGGGACAATTCGCTCGAGTGAAGACTCGACCAAAGCTGGATCGTCGAGGAGTTTTTCCAAGACTGTGCGGAATCGTTGGCGGATGGGTTTGAGGATCTGCATCGCGTGTGTTTATCTAGAATCGTAAGTTATTTGCCTTGGTCTGTCTTCTTTTTTGACTGGCCGATCGGGACGGGCATCGGCCCTGCATAGGCATCGAAGATCACCAGCAAGTTCAATAGTCCAGCTATGGCCGTGTAGAGCGAACCAAGATCAAAACTTGCCGAGTCCTCGTTGTTCCATTTTGAGAGCCAGGGGTAGCTGTCCTGGGCACTGTAGGGGGTTCCATCGTCGGGAATTCCCGTCGGTGGTGGTGCCATGAATCCCCACAAGAACTGCTGATCGACAGGCTTGGGCCCAATCCTCGATTGCAGGATCATCGGCATGGCTGGGATACCCACCAAAGCTTGCGCATAAGCATGGATCCGAAAATCCTGCGTGCTATCCTTGGCGATCTCCGCGCGACCTGTTTTGGATAAAAGTCGAAACAAGTTGGTTACCTTGAAGGTGTTCGGATACGCATAAACGACGCGTCCTCGACCGATGATAAAGCCTACGACAAACAGACTCAGGATGCAGGTGGCAAACAGGATCGCCTTTTGTTTGCGCCCTTGGTAGTAGTGGCCTGCACCTGGTAACAAGTAGGCCAAAAACGCGGCCATCGCCCGGTTCTTAAGATCGACTTCGACACCGTCGAAGACTTTTTTTGTCGATTTGTCTTTTTGACTCATTGTCTCTGAAGCCCTTTGCTCTTTCGTTAGGCTCATGCTGGAGATTCCGCGTTAGACCGATTCCAAGGCTGCTTCGATGATCTTGCAAGCCATGTCGATATGTTCATTGGTCGTAACACCCGGAGGTGGGAGGAAACGCAAGCGTGTCGGATTGCTACCGGCAAGAAATCCCATGAGTCCAAAATCGTAGAGTTTCCCGAGCATTTTCGAGGCAGTGGCGCTGCTACCATCCCCAGGAGTAAAGGCGATCATCATCCCTTCCCCATAAGGGCCACTGAGCTTGCCTGGGTGTTTCTTCGAAAGCGCTTCGAGCTTGGATCGGAAGTAACGATGCCTTTGCATGTTCCAGCCATCGTCGCCAAAGCATTTGGATTTTTCGAGATGATCCAAGACCGACAAGCCTGCTCGAATCGAAGCGGTGGCTGCCGTGAAGGTTTGCGACAACAATGGCCCCTTGGGCTTGAGCGACTCGCCATAAAGGGTCGCACAGACCTGCGTGATCTTTCCAAGTGTCACGATGTCAGCGAAACGATCCAATCCAAAATGCTGAAAGGCAAATGGACGACTGAGTCGAGAAAAGGTTTGGACTTCGTCGAAGATCACCAGGATCTTATGGTCGTGGCAAATTTGACACAGGGTCTCAAAGTATTCCTTCGTTCCCGGATAGTAACCACCTTCGCCAGCGACAAGTTCCAGCCACAAGCAAGCATGCTGTCCTGGGTAGCGTTCAATCAAGTGCTTGAGGGTGCGAATCGCTCCTTGCGTGGTTCCTTGAGGATCCGACGGATGGTACATCGGTAGATAATCGACATCCAATGCCTTGGGAACTCCGGTGCGATACGCGGGCCGATCGGTCAGCGCTGCCAGTGCGATCGAGCGGCCTGCAAAGCAGTTGTCGATGCAAATGACGCGCGATGCCGGAGCGCGATTGTGAAAGGCGATTTTCAGTGAGTTCTCGTTGGCCATAGCACCGCTGGTGCTGAGCAAACAATGATCTAGCTTGGCTCCCTGCTCTCGTGACAAAGCGATCAGTCGCTCGCACATCCAAAGCGAGGCAGAGTCATGCTGCAGGTTTCCTTGCATGACGGTGTCTTCCAGTGCCGCATCGATCGTGGCGCTGAGCATCCGTGGATCCGAGTGCCCCATCCCATGCACACCGATCCCAACGATGAAATCGAGCTTGACGCTGCCGTCCCCAAGTTCGATCAGAGGGCCATTTCCAAGCCCGCTCGAGATGTAGGGGAAGTACGTCGCCGCCCCTCGGGCCTTCGTCAAGCGATCGAGCTCAGCTTGGTAGGCAGGCACTAGATCCGGATTCGGTGGGCGGACTTGCGTGATCTTGCTACGGTGGGATTCGAGGGCCTCGAGAAGCAACTGCCGGGCTTTCTCAACCCGAGGATCTCGGACCAAGTCCGAGTAGTGGAGGGCTTTTGGATCGTGGCTCAACAAGGCACCTGTCAGCAAATGATCAAGGAAACGATGATAGGGATATGTCCATGAAAGACGAAGATTCTAACATCAAACAGAGATTCCAACCATCGCGCGAGCAAATTCTTAAGGACTACGCCCAGTACCGTCCTAAAAAGGAAGTCTTCCAAGACGAATATCCTCGGCACACGGTCGAAATTACCAAGCCGTTTTTGATGTCAACAACCGCCAGTCTGGCATGACTAGGCCATTCGGCTATCGATCCGGGAAAGTGATCGTTACTCAGTTGGCCGTCGCTAATTTGTAGCAAACAGCTTCCTCGGCGTTTCGTAGATACAATCGATCGCCGACGACCACAGGATGATTCCAAGTCTTGTCCTTCAAGGCATCGATTTTGCCAAGCTCCTGATGTTTTTCCGGGGTTGCTCGAAGCAGCACGAGTTCTCCTTTTTCACTGACAACCAAGATCAGTCCCGAGTCAGCCATCAGCAATGCTTGACCCTTGGCATACCGGCCACCTTTCCACTTTCGCTTGCCGTCTTCAAGACCGATGCAAGCAAAAATCGAATTGTCGAACCCGTAGATGTTTCCATCATGGACCAAGATGTCGTTGTAGTCGGGCTTCATGTCGATTGATGTCCAAAGCTCCTTGGCCTCCAATCCATTGCTACCCGAACTGAATTCGACAAGCCGCGTTCCGGTACCCATTCCGGCGGGGATCAACAGTTTATTGCCTTCAATGACTTGAGCTTGGCAAGCTCGGTACCCTTGATGCTTGAACTCGTAATCGAATACACTTTTTCCTGTGCTCGGTTCCCAAAGATGTGCACCGGTATTGGAGAGCAAGCAAAGGTAGGTTTGATCCAGTAGCTTGATGTTTTGGACCGAGCTATAAGACATTTCGCCGGCTGGAGCCGTCCAAGCCACTTGGCCATCTTCGACGTTAAAGGCGATGATGCCGTTGTCTCCTTTGCCACCTGCATGGACGATGACAAAGCCGCTTTCGACGCACGGGGAGCAGGAAAAGCCCCACATAGGTGGCTCGGTGCGTCCAGAGGCCTCTTTCAAATCGGCCTTCCAAACCAACTTGCCATCGACGGCATTGAGTCGCACGAGGATGCCTTCGGCTCCCAGTGCATAGATCGAACCATCGGCCAGGGTCGGAGTGGCTCGAGGCCCAAGTCCTCCGAGGGATTCAAAGAAACGTGACGGCGTTTCGAACGACCAAATTGGCTCGCCGGTCTTAGCATCGTAGCAAGCCACGGCTTCGTCTTGTTCGCGTTGCTCCTGAGTAAATAGTCGATCGGCACCGACGACGAACGAACTCCACGCAGGTCCGATCCTCTTGCGCCAGATCTCTTGGGGTGGATTGGCGTTCCAGTCGTCGCTCAATCGAGTACCGCTTTGAGCGCTGTTGCCTTGCGGCCCTCTAAAAATAGGCCAAGGAGCAGATCGCAATGATTCGAGGATTGCGTCGGTCTGCACATTGTCTTTGTTAGCGATCTTTTCAGCTTGGCGAATTTCGCGAATCGCTAGTTGCTCTGCGGTAGGTTTCCATCGCCAATCGAACCCAAAGGAGAAATCGCCCCAAACACCGTCGGTTCGAACCAATGCAGAAAAGCCGGCCCCCAGAGCCGCCAGTCCGATTGCTAGTAGCGTCCTTTGGATGGAAAGCTTTCTGCCAAAGAGAATCCCGCCGAGTGCTAGGCCTGCGATGGCCATCGGAATGGTCATGACAATCAGCAAAGGACCTCGCATCGAGTGATGGCAAAAGGTTTGCTCGAGTCCCACGGCTCCGACTAAGCCGACCACTCCAAGGATGCGCTCGTACCAACGAGCCCGGCTTGCAAAAAGCCACCAGAGCATCACCAGCAATCCGATGAGAAAGGGCCCAAAGGCACTTGCCATCCAGATCATCGACGGCCCGTTAGGAATCAGATCCGGAACGAATCGCATGAAAGCCATCAGAGGCAACAGCAGGATAGGGATCCAGATCCGCAGTGGATGCCAAGCGTTCCTTTGCGGTAGCGTGTTTGGTTGTTCCATGCTCATTTCGCGATTCCTTAGGTGTCGAATTTGACGTTGCGATAGATTTCGGCAAGAGAGATTGAAATACCGACAGGTTCGAGAATCAAAGAATCGCTCAGAGAGCGGAATTCGGTTAGCAACCAACCTCCGGTTGCTTGTCGCGTCAAGCACTCGACATGCGGGTGGTCTTGGGCAATAAGCACCAACGCCTTCAGCGATGGAATACTGCGATAGAAAGCCGACTTGTCCCCGCGATCATAAGCCTCTGTAGAGTCCGAGAGGACTTCGACGAGCACCGACGGGTTTTTGACCGTGTTGGGTGTCTCGGGATCTATTTCAAGTTCCCCGCAGATGATCGATGCGTCGGGGTACGTGTAGAGTCCGTCAGGGTCGACCATAATCCTAAGGTCACCGTTGTAGGCGACACATGGCCTGTCCTTGAGAGACTCCGATGACTCACGCAGGAAGTTCGTCGCGATGAGCCAGTGCCGAGGAGTGCCTCCGACCTTCGCGAAGATTTCGCCTCGGTAGTACTCGTGCTTCTCCCCGGTCCTGAGCTCATGCTCGAGGTACTGCGTGAGGGTGAAACCTTTTAAGACCGCAGACATCGATCGGACTCCCAAAATTTGGATGGAACGAGAGACAAAACACGCTTAGCGGGAACGAAACCCCACCGGATTGTAGTCTAGAATGATTGCTCTGGCTGGGCAAGTCTGAGCCTAGCGTCTATCCATCGATCCCCAGACCAAGCAAATCATGGATCAAGAAACGACCATCGATCCTTATGAATCCCATGGCGATGATAGGCTTGTTGCCGACGGTAACGCTTCGGCCTCGGTGCCGAAACCGTCAACTCCGAGGATTCTCTGGGGCACTTTGCTAGCCGTCTTGTCCATCGCTGGAAACACGACAGGACCTCGATTGATCGATGATTTAACAGCCACCCTAAATCGCGCCTTCAATCGGTCGTACGGACTTACGTTGACATCGGGCTATTTTTCTTATGTATTTTTTTACGGCTTCGGGTCTGGACTTGTTATCGCACAATGCGTTGCCGTTTGGCTGGTATGCAATGCTTATCTTCCAAGTCGATCCGGTCGTTTGTTGATTGGATCCTTCGTCAATATACTTGTCATCACTTCGTGGATCATCGGCATGACGAGCTCCATTGGCCGCAAGCCGCCTATCGGTACTGCTATTCTCTTGCTAGGAGGAGGGACGATGATCTATCTCCTAGTTGGCTGGGTTCTAGGTACGCTACTGAATCAAACTCGCAGTGGATGGAAACAAACCGCATTGGGATCCAACAATCAATTTTCTCTTCGAACACTACTGGGAGCGATGATTGCAGTGGCGGTGATCGCTTTGATTAGCAAGTGGATTCCAGACAATCAAAGAGGTCTTCAGTGGCT
>JAJTFC010000066.1 GCA_021298315.1 Planctomycetaceae bacterium | reverse complement strand
GGCCATTACCACCGCCAGGGTTAAAACCACCACCAGGACCTCCACCAGGTCCCCCAGGCCCACCGCCGGGTCCATTGTTCCCACCTCGTCCGTTTCCTCCACCGATACCTCCGCCACCTGGCATGCCTCCGCCTTGCATGCCGCCAGCCCCTCCGAGACCACCTAAGCCTCCGCTACCGGAGCTAGGACCAAAGTTTCGGTAAGCGATGACGAAGGTCGCAAGGTCATCACCCACCACGGCTGCAAGATCCGTTCTTAGGTTCGTCATGTCTTGAGTGTTTAGATTGACTCGAGCCGAACCGTCGGCGGTTAGATTTCGTTCCTTGGAGTACAACGTCAAGTACATGGCCCATCCAAGATCCGGTGGTGCGGCCTGTTGACCTTGGGCGGTCCCTGAGGTTCCGCTACTGCCACCCATACCTGCGTTGATCCCCATACCACCGGTAGCCCCTGGCATGCCTCCGTTCATCATCGCAGCGTTGGATTCGCTCGATTCAAGCACCCCGTTTCGATTTTGGTCGAGTCCAAATAACAAATAGGGGGTCACTCCCTTTACCAATAGCAACTGCTCGATCGAATTCAGTGGTCCATTGACAGGCGCATAAGGGCTCGGGAGTTGTGAATAGTAATCGCCTTCAACACCAAACTCGCGAGGCTCGTCATCCGGATCGATAAAGTCCAGGATTGCATCGGCGGTGTACTCATCCATCCCGGGCAAGGCCATGAGCAGGTCTCGACCGACACTTGCACTAGTTCCTGTCTGAGAACCGGAATTGCTAGAGCCTGCCGCAGAAGTCAGCGACGAAGATCCGGATAATGTTGGCATAATCGAATCGGTCGATGCACCCAGGAGTGCTGCAGGCAACGACAACGCAGCATCGATGGTTGGCAGAACGTTCAGATTCAAACGAGCCGATTCATTCTGCAGACCGAATCGAACTCCGGAATACTTACCGTCCTCATTGAGATTCGAAGCGATGATCGTGTAGTTACAAGGGTTTGCAGGATCGGGGCTTTGCAGTACCGGGATCGCTTGGAATGTATTGGGATTATTGAATGTTCCACCAGCTTCGAGTCTTGCTGCGCGGCTATAAGCCACAAACAGTCTCGCGGCATCAATCCCCGAATCTGCCGCGTACCGAGCTTGGATGCTCTGACCGGTAATCCTCGACTCCTCATGCCCCAGGAGCATCGACTTCATGAATGCCGTCGAGGCCAAAGTGACAGCGGAAATCACGATCAGCACAGCGAGCAACAGAACCCCTCGCCGAGGTTTTGACTGCATGGTTTCGCTGAGACAACGATTATTGATCCTCTTCGATGGTTTCATGATTTTCATAACCCTAAAGAACTCATTCCATTCGAAGATGTTCCGCCGGAGGTAGAAGTCGCAGGTCCGGGCAACAACGCCGCACCGGGGATCAAAATATTCATCGAGTAAAGACTCAGCCCGTACTCTTGCATCATCGATGCATTGAGAGTCGATAGTGATAGACCTGGGTCCAATGGCTTGGTCCGAGCCGAGGACTCTCGTTGCATAGCAATTGTGACTTTGACGACGCTCGGAAGCCCCATGGAGCTTGAGTCCCATTCGGTTTGCCAACCCTCGGGTCCAAAGTAAGAAAAATCAATACCGATGACTTCCGGTGCGATGATTTCACCGGTACGAATCAACTGATCGCTGTTTCCCATCTGGTAAGCATATTGGGTTACGGCGCGATCCAACGACCGACGTACCAAACCGCCACTGAGTCCCGCAGCATTTCCACTCGATGCCGTGGCGATCTGAGAAGTCAATCGTGCCAAAGGGTCTTGTACCCCATCGGATCTGGGCGATTGAACGTAATACCCAACAGTCTTGATATCGCTTGGCATATCGCCGAGTGAGCCTGTGTTGATGTTCCCCGGTTGAATGACGTACTCATCGGGCCGAGGCAATCGGCTAACATCAATCTCAATCGAGGAAGCCGAACCGAAGATGCCTGGAGGAATTACCGCTGGAGCTGTAGCCGTTGCATTCTGAGTCCCATCGGATGTGGAAGCTGGGTTGGTAGCACCGGAGTTGGTACCGCCGGGGGGTGTCCCTCCACCACCGATGAGTCCCGCCGCGGCTTCTCCCGACATCGCACCTCCAGCAGATCCTCCCGTCAGTGCACCCAGCGCGCCACCGGTGGCGTTGTTCATCGCACTCCCGAGCATTTGATCTAGTCCGCTGGTATCGTAAGGGTAATAACGAACCGTGGCGCGTACATCCTCAGCAATCATATTGAGAATCGCGCGTGCCATCTGCGCTTGACGAACGGTGTCTCTACCCCGGGTCTCATTGATCAAAAAAAGTTGCACCAATCCGCCGATTAAAATCGACACGACAGCAGTAAGTGCCAATGACAAAAGAAGCTCTAAGAGAGTGAAACCCGATCGTGTTTTGCTCGACAATACTATTCGCATCATTGAACTCCTCCCGCAGGAGCACCAGCACCGCTCGAACTCCCAGACGATGCGCCCGAACCAGAGTTTGCCGAACTACCACTGGCACCGCTTTGGGTTGGCATCGTGTCGAGCCCCAAACTCGGGTCGATCATCCAGCGCACGATGTAGAAAACCTCTTTGTTCTCATCCATGCCAGCTTGGTCGGTAACACTCAGCCTAACACCGACCATATCCTTACGCGAGGCAGACTCCGTTTGCAATTGATAGTACCAAACCCCCGAGGGAACCGTGTCATTGATCGGCATCCATCCGACTGCACCTTGTAGCGGAATAGCACCGGTAACGACCTCGGCCATCTTCGATTCGGCGAGTATCTGTGCCGTCGCCAATCGATGTGCAATCAAACCGTTATCTGTGGCTGTACGCGCGATGCTCGCTAGGATTGCTGCCGACATCGCAAGGATTGCAAGAGCCAATACGACTTCGAGCAAGCTCATACCGAAGCGAATGCACTTGGGTGACCGTTGCTTCACGTTAATATCCTCCTTGAATCGCCGGCCCAGGTGCGACCGCCGGTATCGAAGAGGCATCGACCGGCGTTAGTCGGACCGAAGCAGATTTGCCGGTAACCCCTCGGAGTTGCAAAGCCATCCTTCGACCACGAGAGTCGGCCAAGACGATTTGGGCAGTGGTTGAAGACCCGTCCGGATAGATCAATAGGGGCGAGGATATCCCGCCCGATACCGCTGTTCCGACACCCCCGATCGGAGGTGCCTCGCCCGTCTTTTGCAATTCGAGCGCGTTGCGGGCATCGACCAACGTCTCGATCCCGAGAAACTGAACATCGCCCGCAAGTTGTTTAGCGTCCCCACCGAGTTGTCCGCTCGATAGCCCAACGGCGCCACCTGCCACACGATCGGTTTTAACGAGCCCCCCGGCATTCATTACCGTGGCCCCTGCCGAAGCATCGGAATCTTCGTTGCCACTTAGCCATGGGCCAATCGAATAACTATTTCCATTGATCGTTGCGCGGAAGACCTGAACTTGGCCAGTCCGCATCGCTTCGACTCTCGCTTCATGCAATTCGTTCTGAAGTCTTTCGGTCGACTGCAATAGACGTCGACCGTAGATCATCGAATCCAATGTGGGAAAGGCTATCGCGCCCAACACCACCAGGATGATCAAAACGAGGATAACCTCAAAGAGGGTAAACGCGTTACGACGAGACGATGTCATCAGAGGTACCGGATTGGCCATCGGCTCCTAGACTTCTGAGCTCAAACGAACTACCGTTGACTTTGTACTCATAGGGTCGGTTCCATGGATCGACCGGAATCTTGTCGAGCAACTTGGTCCAGTCTCCAGGATTGGCCAAATCGGCTGGTTGATTCATCAGCGAATCGAGCGATGAAGGCAACTGTTGCATCATCAACTGATACTGCTTGATCGTCGTGGACAACTGTGCAATCTGTGCCGTTGCTGCTTTCTTATTGGCTTGATCGAGAACACCTGTAAAGTTTCGAATCGCAAAACCGGCGATCACAACCAGGATGATCAAAACGAGCAAAACTTCCAAAAGCGTAAAACCGCGACGAAGGTTCTTACGTGACTTTCCAGTGCGTTTCATTTTCTTCCTCCAAATTTAACTAGAGCGTTTTCGATTTGTAATTGTTAGCCTGCGTTACGATCCATTGTCGAATTAACCAAGTGAGTTGGCGCTGTTGAGTACCGGCAACATCAAAGCCAGTACCACGAACATCACCAATCCAGCCAATACCAAAAGCATCACCGGTTCGAGGAGCCTAATGACCGTCTCGAGCCTTCGAAACGTCGTGCGTTCCAAATTCTCAGCGATGTCTACAAGCACTGTATCTAACGTGTTTGATTCCTCCGCCACCGATATCATCTCGACGACTGTCGGAGGAAAGTGTCCGGACTTCTCCAATTGCCTGGCAAGTCGCTGGCCGGCAGTGATCTCCGTACTGGCCGACGCGACCGCTTCGGAAAGGATTTTATTCCCAGCAGCATTCCGGCTGATATCGAGCGACTTAAGAATAGGAACACCGTTCTTGAGCAAAGTTCCGAGGACCCGGCAAAAACGAGCCACTGCAAGGTTTAAGAACACTCCACCGATCAGCGGCGTCTTGATCTTGACCAGATCGGCACGGTACTGACCTTGGCTCGTCTCGAGATACTTCTTGACCAGCAATACAGCACCAGCGATCAAACCCAAGACCAACCACCAGTAGTTTTGTACAAATTTGCTGATCCCGAGAAGCAACTCGGTGGCCGCTGGCAAGCCGCCCTTGGCTCTCATGCTCTGAAAGATACCTTCGAACTTCGGTACGAAAAATATCAACAGCACAGTCACAACGACAACACCAACGCCCATCACAAAAACGGGATAAGCCAGGGCACCGAGTGTCTTACCCTTGAGTTCCTCTTGCTGCTCGACAAACCCTGATACCCGTTCGAGTGCGTCTTCGAGAAAACCACCTTCGCTCCCAGCCCGTGTCATGTTGACTGCCATGTCGTTAAAAATTCTCGGATATCGAGCCATTGCGTCGGGAAGCGACTCGCCTTCCTCAACCTTGGCTTTGATCTCCGCGATCGCGTTCCTGAGCGTTCGACTCGATCCACTTTGCTGGGATAAAACCGAGAGGGCTTTGAGCATCGGTACACCGCTTCGGAGCAACGAAGCCATCTGGCCGTAGAAAGCTGCCATTTGCGCACCGCTCACACGACCCGTCTTACGCACCTGCTTGGTCTTGTCGACCTTGATCGATATCGGAAACAGAGACTTGGATCCCAACTGCATTGCCGCATCACGGGTGCTGGCAGCCGAAACGGTTCCCGTGACGGATTTACCAGAAAGGTCTCTTGCGATGTAGGCGAAATCAGGCATTTTTCACCTCACGAATTTCATGGATATTCATTCGGATGAGCATGATGGACATTTTAGGCTTCCTTCCGGAATTAACCAATGGTGTCCCCTTTGGTGGCTCGGAGCACTTCGTCCATACTGGTCGTTCCCTCGAGCACCTTGCGGAAGGCATCCATCCGCAACGTCAACATGCCATGCTTGAGACCCAATTGCTTGATCTCCCGAATCTCTTCGTTGGTGATAAGCAACTCATAGATTCCAAATCGCCCAGCGTAGCCGAGCCCTCGACAAGCACGGCACCCTTCGGGCAAATACAAAGGTTTACCGTCGAGTTGCTCCCACGGGAAGTCCTTGGGTAGCTCGTCTTTCTTGGGATGATAAGGCTTCTTGCACTGCGGGCACAAACGCCTCACAAGCCGCTGGGCCATGATCCCCTCGACGGTGCTGGCGACCAAGAACGGCTCGATCCCCATATCGATGATCCGAGTAAATGATCCTGCGGCATCGTTGGTGTGAAGCGTACTAAAGACGGTGTGACCGGTCAGCGAAGCTTGAATGGCATTCTCGGCGGTTTCGGCATCCCGAATTTCACCGACAAGCACAATGTCCGGGTCATGCCTTAGGATGCTGCGGAGGGAAGCGGCGAACGTCAAACCGATCTTGGGGTGAACCTGAATCTGATTGATGCCATCGAGTTGATACTCGACAGGATCTTCTGTTGTGATGATCTTATTTTCGGGCGACCGTATCTCTAGGAGCGAACTGTAGAGCGTGGTGGTTTTACCCGAACCGGTCGGACCAGTTACCAAGATGATTCCGTGGGGGATTCGAATCAGTTCACTAAAGAGCCGATACGTCTCCTCACCCATACCAAGGCTACGAAGATCAAACTTCATGGCCCCCTTGTCGAGAATACGCATCACGAGGCTTTCGCCGTGGATCATCGGGATGACCGATACGCGAATATCGATCTCGCGACCGTGCACACGAAGCTTGATTCGACCGTCCTGGGGCAATCGTTTCTCTGCGATATTCAATTTAGCCATGATCTTCAAGCGAGAGATAATGGCTGCTTGGAAGCGGTTGATTTCAGGAGGGACCGGTTGGGTTTGAAGGATACCGTCTATGCGGTAGCGAACGACAATGCCGCTGGCCTGCGATTCGATATGCACGTCGCTAGCACGAGCGTCGACGGCTTCGACGAGAATTTCATTGACGAGGCGAACAACGGATGCCTCTTGCGCTTGCTCACTGAGTTCACTTCCGTCAGCTTCAAACTTCTCGAGCAACTCGATATCGTCGTCCTCATCGCTGCGCGCAGCCATGAGTCCTTCGACGGTTTCACTACCGACACCCAGGTGCTTTTTGACAAGCTTGGCGATCTCGATCTTCTCGGCAACCATCGGAACCACAGCACAGCTTAATGCTGCTGCGGCTTCGTCCAGCGGATAGAGTTCAAGCGGGTTGCTGGTGGCTACGTAAACCCGGCGACCTTCTTTCCGAACTGGAAAAATCGCATGACGATAGATCAGCTTCTGAGGGAAGTTTTGCAGGAGCGACAGGTCGACGTTCGCTTCACGCAAGTCGATGTAGTCGATCCCAAGCTCTTCGGCGATCGCCTTGAGAGCAACATCCTCTTTGACAAAACCCTTCTGTACGACGCTTTCGATGATTCCACCACCGTTGACCGATGCTCGCGATTCATCCATCTGAGCTTGGTTGACCAAGCCGCGTCGTACCAGTATGTCACCCGCTTCTAGAATCATCTGTCTGCTTGCCTCGTGTTAGCGATTGCCTCGGTTAGCTCGGTTGCCACCACCATTGTTGCCACCCGTTCCGCGGTTGCCTCCAAAGCCGCCCGCACCGCCGCCCATTCCACCGAAGGGATTGGCTCCGCCAGCTCCACCTCCCTGCATGCCTCGGAATCCACCTTGGCCACCCTGGCCACCTGGGAAATTAAACATCATCCCTGGATTGCCACCACCTTGAGCACCACCGAATCCGCCACCGCCGGGGAATCCCATTTGGACGCCGCCTCGGCCTTGATTGGCACCACCAAGTGCTCCTTGGAACTGATTTCTAAATTGCTGAAACGGATTGCCTTGAGGTTGTGTGGCGTTGCTCGAAGGGGTAGCCGTTTGGGGATTGCTCGTCGATGAAACACGCGCTTGTGTCCCAAAAACCGGCGACAAAGCGGATCGAACCGTATTGGGATTCACTCCTGCAATCGGAGCAACGATGAAACTGTCTTCGCTACCCTCAACAGTCTTGTCAATCATCTTGACGAACTCCTCAACCTGATCAAAGAGTTGCTTAGGTGCCACAACGATCAAAGCGTTATTCTTCTTATCGGACGTGATCGTCATGCTCGCTTCTTTGAGTTCCTTGGGTGCCGAACCTCGTCGTCCTCCGCCGCCACCACCTCGAAGAGCTTCAATGAACTCCTGTGGGCTTGGTGGCCGCTGAGCGTTTTGGGCGCCTGCCCCCCCTCCGAGCCTATCTGCAAATACACTTCGAACGGTCGCTTCAACCTCTGTGACCGAAGCGCTCTCGAGGTAAATGATGTTGGGTGTACCTCGAGTTTGGGGATCAACCGGAGCATCATCGGTATCAATGATTTGGACAAGCTCTTCGATCAATTGCATGTCGAGAGGATTTGCTTGGACAAAGAGAGCATTGAGTCGAGGATCAGCCGTGATCGAAATGTCCCCGCTTCCGCTCATCGTGCTTGATGCCGATGATCCACCACCGCCGCCCATCCCAAGCAGGCTTCCAAGAAAACCACCTCCACCGAGCACACTCCCAGCGACTTCTCCCAACAGTCCACCACCACCTCCACCGCCACCGCCGGAAGAGGATCCGTTGAGAACTCCTCGGATCAGTTCCTCGGCCGCTAAGGCGGAAATATGCTTTAAATAAATGACGGTCGGTTCCGAAGGTCCTGCGGCCATCTGCTCTTGGACAACTCGAGAGATCTCATCGAACTCGTTGAGCAATTGGGGGTCATCGCTGGTGACAATCAGGCCCGCTGGCCCCTGGAAAACCCTTAACTCATTCTTTCCGACTTCTCCACCTGTCTTCTGCTGCGCATCGGGCTGTTGCGTCTGATCCGATGGACTCGATGGCTCGGCAGGGTCTTGGGACAATTTGGTCAAACGGACCGCAGCAGTATCGACCAATCGGCTTGGAAGCCGATCGGGTTGGCCAAAAGCGGCCTTTTGCCCTGGAGGAGTTTCGGTAGCAGGTGTTGCTGGTGAATCGGAGCTATCAGGAACCTGTGAAGGAACCATCTTCCCATCCTTGGATTCGATCCTGCGAATTCTTCCGTTTTGCTTAGTCGCTTTCCAAAGCACATCGATCTGATCGAGGAACTTGTCGGCAGACTTGCCAGAATAAGGGATGAAACGAGCCTTCTCACGCAGGCCTTCGAGCGTAGGCCCAGTGGCTTCCACTTTTCTGAGCAACTCTCGAACCTGGGTGACCTCCTGCGGAGTGCCTTGAACCATCACTCGTCTTGCTACGGTATCTCCGTAAAAGATCGGGCCCTTGGCATTGCCGTCTTTGTCCTTCGAGCTGGATTTCCCAAAGAACTTTTCGAGGGTCAAGATAGCCGCTTGGGTGTCCATCTTACCAAGCTCGATGACTTCGAAATCGCTGGTCTGCCCAGATAGCGTCTCGATGATATCTTCGATGATCTTGTGATCGCTCGGCGTGGCCCGAGCAATGATATTGTTGGATTTGGGATCCAGTGCCAAATTGATGTTGGTTTGCCCTGAGAACTGGGTTTGCAAAACATCCATGGTTGTCTGCGGATCCGAACCACGAATGCTGTGACTGCGCACAGCGACTTGCTCTGCCGTTGCAGACGTTGTCTTACCTTCCATCGGCTCTACGTCGACTTGCTTGACGATGTCGCGAAGCTTTTGCAGCTTGTCTGGACTTCCTGTTGCATAAAGCGTCGTACCGAAGGAATCTGTCGAGATACTCAAGTCTTCCGATACATTCGTTCCGTCCTTGAGCCCCACCAATGGCCGAGCAATTCCCAGGAGTTCCTCTGCACTCATGTTCTTCAGAGCGATCGTAACAATCTTGGACATCCTACCGGCATCGGGCATCTCAGAACGCTCGATCGTCTCTCGAATAAGCCTGAGTTTTCCGCCTGTCTCTGTAACGATCAATTGATTGGCTGATGGCAATGACACGATCGAACCCTGAGGCCCCAAAAGCGGCTTGACCTCTTTCTCGGCCTCTTCAACACTCAAGCGACTGAGCATGAAAACCGTCTTGCAAATTTCAAACTCCCCGCGACTGTCGAGTTCCTTAGACGGAACGATCTCAGACAACTCGCGAATCAAGCCACGAATCAACTCAGGATCACCCGATCCCAAATCGATGCACAAGAGAGCTCGCTGCTTGCGAATCAACGTATACCCACGGTTCAGCAGTACACCATTCATCACATCCATCGCTTGAGGAACGGTATAAACTCGGAACGGGTCTCGATAGGTGAAGGTCCCAGGAGGAAAGAAATCAGTCTGCAAACTCAGCTCTGCTTCCTTAGAAAGCCACTTGAGAACATCCGACCATGGGGTCGAATTGAAGTTGAGTCGAAGTCCAAATTCGCCCGGCACTCCCGTCGGCACCGAGTCGCTTTGCTGCTCGCGACGGGCCATTGGTGCAGCCTGCGAAGCATTGTTGGAACTCGAAGCATCGTCCGAGGGTACCGATCCAACTTGCTGATCCTGTGATTGCGGTTTCCCAGCCGCAGGTCCAACCATCGCCGTCCACTTGGCTTTCTGCTCGTCATTGAGCACATCGCTAAGTTGCTTTGCAAATTCGGCAGCCCCTTTCTCTGGGCCCAGTTGCCGCATCAACCCTCGCTTGCCCTCGACGATCGTCTGGAGCTTGGCCATCTGTTCTTCGTTGACCGACAAGGCACCAGCAATTTCTGGCTCTAACGCCGCTGCGAGCCCGAGTCCTTGAAGTCGCAACTGCTCGGCTCGCTGACGCTGCTCTTGGTTTAGCATCTGCATCCCGACCATCTCGACAGCACGCAAATTCTGACGCGAACGCTCCTTGCGCTCGACGGGATCTTCGATGGATCGAAGCTCAGCCGCAAAATCGATCGCCTTGGCTTCATGCTGCTTGACCAAGTCCCTGAGCTTGGTCAACTGCTCGTCGCTGAGCCCTAAGTCGGCCGCAGTGTTCGGTTCGGTCAACGTCGCCAGCACCCCAACGATGTCTGGATTCCCATCACAAAATCCTACGGCTGGTGAAGCGATCCCCAGTGCACAAGACAAAAGGAAGGTTGAGAAAAGCTTGGCGTTTCGACGTAACCTAAGTGACCGACGGTTCAATTTTCGCATGGTTTTGACCACCCCATTTCGGGGCTTAACAATAAGGAATGTATCGATTCGCTTGGTTTTTTGGGTTCTAAGGCTTCTGACTGTAGTCCAAAGTCAACAATTTCCCAGGTCTTTTGCTCGGCAAGGGAAGGAATCAACCCCAACAACTCCAGGAAAATGCCGGTTTTGATAGCAAATAACAGGCTTGCAATCTTTTGCCGGACCATTAGCTATCAGTCGTGCAAACCCAAGGTATTGCCAAAGGTTTCGAGCCTGCTGGATGGTTAAGCGAGGAAAACCCTACCGTTTGGGAGGTTTGCCCCCTCTAGGCCAATTGAATCAGCATGAATTCGCTCCAAGCTGAGATTTCTTGGATTCTGGAGTTTCGGCCACAGGCACTGGCGAATTTACTCGTTCGACTGGCGATCCAAACTCGCCTTGTATAACCGCCTCGATAGCGTCGGATGGAAAGGAGTCCATGGGTCGCTGCTACGATCCTGGGAGATCAGCTCGGTGGCCGTATTGAGCTTGGCATCCATTTCGTCAAGGTAATGGAACACGAGTGCTTCGAGAGTCATGGGAACTTTCGGGCTCCCATGCTCCAAAGTTCCATGATGACTCACCACAATATGCTCCAAACGCAGGAGCTTCTGGGCGTTGATCGTCTGGCCCTTGTCCCTTAGCCTCTTGGCAAAGGATTCGAGCATCACGACACCTTGAACCAAATGGCCCAGCAACTGACCTGCATCGGTGTAGTTGAGCTCGTTCTCAAACGATAACTCCTGGATCTTACCCAGATCGTGCACCAAAGCCGCAGCCATGAGCAAATCTCGATCGACGTGGGTGTAATGGCTGCTTGCAAACTCGCACAATTGCATCAATGAGACGATGTGCTCGAGAAGCCCCCCTGGGTAAGCGTGGTGGGTTTTGGTTCCGGCCGGTGCGATTTGCAGCAACTTGCGGGTTGGTTCATCGGCTAAAATCTCCTGGCATATCGCGCTTACGGTCGGATCGGCGAACGTCTCGACCAGCTTGCACAAAGTCTCCCAGTGAGCTTTCACTTGCCCGCGATCCAACGCATCGAATTCCTCGATGGCAACTTGATCGGCATCCACATACTGCATCTGATTGACGATGATCTGCATGTTTCCATTGTGCAACTGCGTCATCCCTTGCACTTTGACAAAAGCCCCTTTTGGAAACCGATCGGCAAGTTTTTCGTCCGCGTTCCAACGCATTGCCGAAATAACTCCGCTGCGATCCTGCAATTGCAAAAGCAAGTATGGGTTCCCCTGGCGGTTCGATCTGAGTTGCCGATCTGCGATTCGAAAAACCGCATCAACTTGGGTCTGCGGTTGCAGGCTTGCTATGTACTGGCGCTCCGAAGAGGCTTGTTTCGTCATAAAGAATACCGAGTTGATCCTGAATTAACTGCTGGCGCTTGAATAGCTTCGCAAGGCCCTTTGAAAGACCCAACGGCTCACGATAAGCGACGCGATGGTAGCTAGAAAGGCGAAAACCGCTAGCCCCCACTCCCAACCTTGCCGAGGAGACAAAGGTTGAGCCAGCAACCTGGCCGGCACATTGATGATCACCAAAATCGGAAACACAAATGTGAAGATGTACCAAAGGGGGATCCCCCAGCCACTTTGATAAATCTCCATCGGATAGCGTGAAAAGTTGGTGATGTAAAACCAAAAGTCATAGAGGCTTTGGTTTCTACCAAGCCAGATGCTTGTCGCAGCCAAACAGACGATCAGACTGTAAAAAAGAGCAACGCCACAAGCGATATAGATTACGTACAACAGGCCAATGCCCAACGAAAGATCCCATGGAGGATCGGTGCGCATCGACAACTTCCAGATCGCATAAGCTAGGATGATCAGCCCAGCAACACCGTTGCTCAGCGATGCCCACTCGACGCGTCGAAACGAGATCAGGAACTGAGTGTCGACAGGTTTGAGCAATGCATAATCCAATCCACCTGTGCGGATCAATTCACTGAACTCCTGGGCGTTTGGCATCAAAAATGCCTGCACAATCGAATTGATGATCCAAGTCGTGGCTAGGAATACATAGAACTCGTCACGCCCCCATCCACTGGTCGCTCCGATACTCCGAACATGAAAGAAGATCAGCAGATAAAACCCGAGGTTCATCGTCAACCAAGCCAAACTGGAAATGCAGTCGACCAAGAAGTTTCCACGAAAGGTCATGTCCCGAACTAGACTGTTTCGGGCAAATGCGACCAACAAACTCGAATACTTCCTAAGACTCCTTAGCATCGACTCACCGTGTCCCTGTGTGATCTATTTTGCGAATATTCGCAAAGAAAAACAGCCCGAACAAACATTGGTTAGTAGCGTCCTTGCTCGCCCCAAAGCTGCGAGAGCACGACCGCATGCTCGACGGCTTGTACCATCTGGTCCAAACAAGCGAACTCTTTGGTCGAGTGAATGTTGTACTGGCCGACAGATAGATTCGGGGTGGGGAGCCCAAGATGCGACATGAGCGACCCGTCGCTTCCTCCTCGTATCGCATCCCGTTTGCAATGGCGACCAAGTCTTTGGTAGGCTTGTTCGGCCAAGTCGGCCGCGATGGGAAACTCCCGCAGTTTGTCTCCCAAGTTTCGGTACTGCTGCTCGACATGGACTTGTACGCTGAGCCTCGGCTGGAGCCTGGTCATCTCGTCGGCAATCGAGCGAAGCATCGAAGCATACTGATTCAACTTGGGGGTTTCGAAATCACGAAGCAAGATCTGGACAGTCGCCTCCGATACCGAGCCTTGAAAAACATAAGGGTGCATGAATCCCTCTCGCCCACTGGTCGTTTCAGGCGAAAGCCGGTCGGTTGGCAAAGCTGCTACAAACTCAGATGCAGCCTTGAGCGCGTTGACCATCTTCCCTTTACCCACCGAGGGATGCGTATTGTGCCCAATGAATTTGACGGTAGCCAAATCGGCTGAGAATGTCTCTACATCGATGGTTCCAGATGCCCCTCCATCTAAGGTGTATCCAGCGACGGCTCCGGCCTGGTTCAAATCAAAGTACCGAGTGCCTCGCCCGATCTCTTCGTCGCATGTAAAGAGGATCCTAATCGGGCCATGTGGAATCTCTGGACGTTCCATCAAGTAGTTGGCAATTTCCATGATCGCCGCAACCCCGGCCTTGTCATCACCGCCTAGAAGCGTTCGGCCATCGGTCACCACGAGCGTCTTACCAATAAGTTCTTCGAGCTCCGGTGTGTGGGAAACTTGGATCGAATCTCCTCCGGCAAGTGGAATATCACCTCCTTGGTAGGACTCGATCACCTCGGGCCTGCAGTGATCCCCAGGCGCCTCGGGCGAGGTGTCTAAGTGAGCATTAAAAAGGATCGTAGGAGCAGGCCCTGGGGTTGTCGCCGGAACGGTTCCCCATACCAATCCGTTGACATCTTGCTGGGCATCTTCGATCCCAAAGGATTTCATCTGCTTGACGAGCAACTCACCTAGCAGCCATTGCCCACGACTGCTGGGGTAGTCTTGGGTGTTGGGATTGGCCGTCGAGCCGATTTTGACGTACTGCAAGAATCGCTCGAGCAAACGATTGCGGTTGATATGCATTATTTTCCTCTCCATCCTTTATTGATTCCTTATTCTAGCCGATTCGCGGAACTCATGGATGGACGTTGCGGAACTTGATGCTCGGCGATGAGCTCTTCCCAGTCCTTTTCCCACTGAGCCCACGTCGTTTCGCTCGCCGCAAAGATCCAGCGACGATCGGGCACCTCCGAGAGACCCAAAGTCCTTGCCAGTTGGCTCGGGTGAAAACTAGAGACGTGTGATCCATCGAGCTTGACAAAACATTCCTCACTGAAGGTATGATCCGACCAAACAACCAGTCCATGGTCTTGGACATCATAAGGCCTACCTTTGGTAAACTCCCGATCAACTTGGCGACGCACGAGGAACACACCGCATTTTCGCAGGAAACCCTGCAATGCCAGGTCAAACGCGCACTGAAGCCTCTCGGGAGCATGATCGAGCCAGCCGGTGCGGTGAGTCCATGCAACCACCCAACCGCTTTGCTCTTGGATCACCAGTTCCAAAGGCACAGATCTATTCGGAACGTCTTGGGTTACCAAATCCAAGTGGATCGACAAGCTGTTTGTCGATGCCTTGACCTCCGAGCAAATCAGCCGAGTCGGTTCGGAGTCGAGTGCCTGATTGACCAGTGCCAATAGCTCCCGATCGACAAATCGATGCACACACTCGACAACATGGTGAAGCTTCTTCAAACAACTGCGTCGTTTCGTGAATCGTTTGACCGAAGCCGACTCATTTTCAAGTCTTCGCAACCCCCTAAACAATTTGGGTAACGTACCTGAATGAAAGCCTGGACGCAGCAGTCGTTCGATCGTTTCGCCGTGACTCCCCACAGGCATCGCGGACAAATTCTGCCAACGGTTCTGACGAAAAAGCCTCCAATTCTCCTTGAGCTCCCAAACCGCAAAACCAAAAAATCCCGGCAGGAAAACGATATTAAACCAAGTGATCGACATGGCCAAAGCTTTGTTCATGTAGTTGCTCAAAAAAGACTCCATGTTGACTGCCAAGATCAGTAGTACTGGCAAGAAGATCTTGTGAGCAACGGTTACCACAGGAAAGTGTTTTACCGGGTGAAGCGTCGGCTCAATGAGCAAATTGATATAGATCCGAATCAGAAACGATATGACCGACCAGAAGAACCCCAGGATGGCTTTGGCCGTTAGTGAAAAAACACTCTCCTGATTGTGAAATCTCAACCACTCATCGACTGCATAAAGAAATCTTTCGAAGACCAATAGCATGGTGCGAAAGAACTCGACAATCCAATCAATCGCGACGACAAACCAACGGAGCCTGAGCATGCTCCACAAACCACTGATAGCCTCAAAGATCAACTCTTGAAAATCTCTACCCACCCTCGAGTTGAGCAAACCACTTGCGATCAATACCTCGCAGGAATAACGGAAAAAATCACCTAGTGTGTCAGGCCAAGTCCTCGATATGATCCACCTGGAGACCAGAACCAACAACCCAGGCTTGATCGCATAAGACCAGAGCCATTGAGTCCAAGGATGCGCCAAGGTCGACCGGATCAGATCCCACGGCAGGAGCTGTTGCGGTAGACGCACACAAACCGCATAGGCCAGTTGCCCAATCCACCGAAGCACTTTCCAAATCGCTACTCTGAACTTCGGAAGATGGATCAACCCCATCAAGAAGAAACCCAAGAGAATCACCATAGGGATGATACTCAACTGGTTGTTCACAATTTGATCGACCGCTTGAACAGGTGACTCCGGAGGTACACTCACCGTTTCTTTGGTGCTATCTCCATCGAGTAGTCCAAAGCCATCGAGCGATGGCCAAGAAGCAAGTGTGCTTGCATCCTCGACAGACGGGTTTGTATTGATCACCTCGGAGGCAACCGAATCGATGGTCTCGCTGGATCGTGACTCACTCGGGGGCTTGGCAAGCCCGGTGACTTGCTCGTTTTCTTTGCTCTCGATCTGCTTGGCCGTTTCGGTGAGTTCCGCAGGATCCCCCTCGGTCGACTCGTTGTGTTTTGCTACACCTTGAGCCTCGGCATGCCCCCCAGTCCAAGACTGGATCTTGTGCCAAATGTGACTAATACTTTCGATGAGCACCAAAGCTCCGCCGAAGGGAATGATCAGAAACAGCGTTGCAAATCGACCCTTGCTGGTTCCAAAAAACACAGCGCTGATCATCTGGATCCAGCGCAAATAAAAATCTCCCCGGCGATACACACCATCGAGAACTTGATCGAGCCTATCATCGGCCTTGAGCAGTCGATCGCCAGACCAAGCTTCTTTGAGCCCATCGAGATCCGGAAGCTTCAAATCATTCTTGCTGACTGCATCTCGGAAGTAACCCATCGAGATGTAGCCTTTCTCAGAAATGCAGTCGAGCGCATCTTCGACCAATTTGTCCATCGCTACGCGTTCGGGAAACGACGACGGGGACATGCCGACCTCTAAAAGCGTCTGGCGCAGTGGGTCTCGGATCCTCGATCGCAACTGCTGGTCGGCTTGATGCGATGCCTGCTCCAGGAGAGTCGTAAGTTTTTCTCTTTCGATACCACTGAGCCGCACATGAACGAGTCTTGCCGTCGCGCTGGCCAAGTGCTTGGCCATTTGGACTTCTTGCAAATTATACAGCGGTCTGCGCAAAGGCTTGGAACCAAACGAGGTTACCCATCGCAACAAATCCACGCGGTACGAAACGCGCTCTTTATCGAGACAGACCTTTTGAAGATCGTACAGAAGTCGTTTCTCGGAGTTCCAAAATCCTTGGATGGCATTTCTAGATAAGGCCATCAAAACCAAGTGCCATTGGTTGCTGTCGGGGTTGGGAAATCCAATCGCTTCGCGAAGTCTTTTTACCAACAGGCGCAGATCGGACTCGGCAGTCGATTCGGCCTTGGATCGCTTGTTCCTCGATGGAGCGCAGCGCGCGGCGCGGAGCGACGAGATAATCGCTCGAACCGTGTTGCCTCTCTCGGTCGAGCGATCTCTTCGACGCATGTGCCAGAGATATTTGCGCTCCGACGTGCTTTGAGCAAACTCGATCGACCAACCCTTTTGCGTGTTCTTCAGCACCGTCTCGTCCTGGGATTCACGACTGAGCGTATCGATCGAAGCAGCACCCGAGATTTTGCTTTTTTCGAGTATCGCTTCGATCGGCAAATCCAAACGCATCTTGGACTCGACTTGATCCATCTGTTGCATCGAGGGAAACCAAGTGGCGATTCGCTCGGGGTCAAAAGAATAAAACTCCCAATAATGAGCCACCCACTCCCTAAAAGCCTCGACCCTGGAATCCGGATGCAATAGCCTAAGTTCGTTTCGCAGCACGTGATGCGCTTCGTCGAATTCGACCTGACCTAGGGCATCAATCCGAGCCTGAACCAACGCTAATTGTTCTGGGGAATGCAGATGCTTGAGCTCTCGGTCGATGCTTGCATGGAACAAACGTCGCCACAGCAGGAGCTTGAGCTCCTCGATCGGCCAATGCTCCAACTGATCGACACTTGGAAGCTGAAGCAAAACCACTTCGCCTGAACCCAATGGTGCTTGACTCAGCCCAAGTTCGTCTGGAAGGATCGCGCGACATACCTCCTGAAGCGTTGCGACCTGCGACTCTCGATGCGGAAGCACGACGGCCAAAGACGGATGGCGGGACTGTTTCCTCAAAAACCGTCGCATCACACGAGCTTCCACCAAATCAGCCGTTGGGTCAGCTCGCCACACCCCGTTTCGCAATTCCTCGATTCGACTAGCCAGGGACGCTTGTGACACGGAAACTCTTGGGATGCGGGACGATTAAGGATCTCTCGTAGGTATTCGCTTGGCAATCTTCGACGGACATCGCGAGTCACGCTCGTGCTCGTGCTCGTGCTCGTGTTCGAAAACTCGGCTTCGAGCATCCGCAGGATCAAACGTTTGCGTGATTAGCCACCAAATACCTGAGGGAACAAAAAATAGGACTTCGAGTGCATTTTCGCATATTTCCGATCGAAACAAAAGCAGTACGCGGACAACCAATTCAACAAATACTCACTGCAATGCTGGAAACTTTCCACTGTTTCTCGTACCCTATTGCCCCGACAACTATTGGGTTCGCGATCTATCGGGAAAGAAAAAATGAACAAGCGTCGATTAGGCAATTCAGATTTGATGATCACTCCTGTAGGCATCGGAGCTTGGGCCATCGGGGGCGACGGATGGGCCTTTTCCTGGAGCCAACAAGACGACGCCGAAAGTATCCGTGCGATCCACACGGCACTGGACTCGGGTGTCAACTGGATCGACACGGCAGCCGTCTACGGACTCGGTCACTCCGAAGAAGTTGTCGCCGAGGCGCTGAGACAATACTCAGGCGCAAAGCCTTATGTGTTTACCAAATGCGAGAGAAACTGGGATCAAAACCGCCAGATCATCAAGTCCCTGAAAGCCGATTCGATCCGCAAGGAGTGCGAAGACAGCTTGCGAAGGCTTGGTGTTGAAACGATCGATCTGTACCAAATCCATTGGCCAGAACCCGATGAAGACATCGAGGAAGGCTGGAGCACTCTTGCCAACCTGCAGCAGGAAGGCAAAGTCAGGTGGATCGGAGTTTCTAACTTCAATGCTCAGCAAATGCAACGCATCCGTTCCATCGCACCGATCACGTCCCTTCAGCCACCTTACTCACTGATCCGCCGAGAGGTCGAAGCAGAGATTCTTCCCTACACACACACCCAGAACATCGGGGTAATCGCCTACTCTCCTATGGGCTCAGGCATGCTTACAGGCACCATGTCCCGTCAACGCCTCGCCGCCCTTCCTTCGGACGACTGGCGAACTCGTAGCATGCACTTTCAAGAGCCACTGCTTTCGCGAAACCTTGAAATCGCCGAAAGAGTCACACAGAGCGCAAACAAACTTGGGATCAGTCCCGGTCATCTGGCGATCGCTTGGGTTCTTAACAACCCGGCCGTCACCGGTGCGATCGTCGGTATTCGCAATTCGCAACAAGCCCAAGAATTGGCAAAGGCGATCGAAATACGCCCCGCAGACTACGCAAGTGAACTTGTGTCGCTCGGTACCGTTTAGAACATATGCTTAAAACCGACCATGCAGCCACCCCCTTTCGAGCTAGAGAACTGGAATGCACGCTGGCTTGGCCCGATTCGCCAAGCTCTTGCCATCGAGATGGCTTCAGCAGACCCCGGTCATGGACTTGAGCATGTCGAGCGAGTCGTCAAAAACGCGATGAGAATCTCGGCGAGTCTGCCTATCGACTACGACGTACTGCTCCCGGCAACTTGGTTTCACGATTGCGTGTGCGTTGCAAAAAACTCTCCGCTCAGATCCCAAGCATCAAGACTTGCTGCCAAGCATGCGCTGCGAGTTCTGGAGGAATTGGGATACCCCGTGGATAAGTTCGATCGGATCGAGCATGCCATCGAAGCCCACAGCTTTTCTGCTGGTATCGAGTGCAAGTCGATCGAGGCGGAAGTCCTCCAAGATGCCGACCGACTCGAAGCCCTCGGCGCCATCGGGCTTGCCCGCTGCCTGATGACCGGTGGTGCGATGGGCCAGCGTCTTTACCATCCAGAGGACCCTTTTGCGACGACCCGGCAACTCCGAGACGACCAACAATCGGTCGATCATTTCTTCGCAAAACTGCTCAAACTTCCCTCGACGATGCGAACCTCCGCCGGAAAATCGATCGCTATCCAACGGGCTGGCTTCTTGATCGATTTTCTAAAGCAACTTTCTGCAGAAATCGATGTCCCTTGGGGTCACATCGTATTGCCTGATCTCCTACAATGAGGCGGGAGGAGAAAGACCCGTGGCTTGACGCTTCGGTCGCTCAACGAATTTTTGACAGATCGATTCCTATGATTCCTCATCGATAATGGATAATGCACGGTCTAATCCTCGTACAACTCCAGAAATTTGCTCACCAAGCCATTGGGCCCGATATTTGGCGTGAAGCTTTGGCCAAAGAGGGCCTAAATCAGCAATCCTTCTCCTCTGGATCGGTTTACGAAGATAGCAAAGCGATCGAACAAATCGTTCTTGCATCGAGCATCCTCGGAATTCCCGTCGACCAAGTTGTAGAGTCGTTCGGTGTTTTTATCTCCAAGGAATTGATTCGCCTGTACCAAAGAGTGATCAAACCCGAATGGAAGACCCTCGAGATCATCGAAAACACTGAAACCTTTATCCACTCTGCGGTCCGAGCCGGGAACCCTGGCGCAGTACCTCCCGTGCTCGATGCGATTCGAATCTCCGATAACCATTTGCAACTTCTCTACTCGTCGGATCGCAAACTTTGCAAACTCGCCATCGGCATCATCAAGGGGATGTCTAGTCACTTCCAAGAAGTGATTGAAATCCATCACGATTCTTGTATGCATAAAGGTGATCCTTACTGTTCGTTCAGACTCATTCAACATGATCTTGCCCGAGATACCGATAAAATTGAACTCGATGTCACACAGGTTGTCCTATCGAGCGAATCAAAAAGGATCGTAAAATCGCCTAGTGAGAGCACGTCAACGGCGAATTCTTTCGCAATCAAGGAAAAGCCTAAAAAAACCGATTGGAGCAAACTGCTGGAACCTGCAATCGTCCCGTCGGATATCGCAAGTATCGGCGCGTACCGTCTGGTATCGATTCAAGGAGAAGGTGGTATGGGTTGTGTTTTTAAATCGATCGATAACCGAACGCAACAGGTTTATGCAATCAAAGTTCTTCATCCGAAGGTTGCCGAGGACGATACAGCCTGCCAACGACTCCGAAGAGAATGGCGTGCATTGCAATCGATCGATCACCCGAGGATCGTCGAAGTCCACGATGTCGGAGAATTCAATGATCTCCCCTATCTCGTGATGGAATTCCTCAGCGGTTCGAACCTACAAACCTATCGATCTCGGTTCAATACTTTGCCCATCCACGAAATCCTTCGCATCGCCATCGAGACAACCGAGGGATTGCTAGAAGTGCACCGGTCGGGGATGATTCACAGGGATCTGAAGCCGGAGAACCTCTGGATCGAGTCCCCGTCGCTTAGCGTCAAGATTATCGATTTCGGGCTGGCACATCTGGCCCAGGAAGAAATTCGATTGACACGTACGGGAACATTTATCGGAACCCCTTCGTTCATGGCGCCCGAGCAAGCAAGCGGTCTGAAAGCCGACTTTCGAACCGACTTCTTTTCCCTGGGATGTATCCTGTATGATTTGATCACTGGAAAACGACCCTTCGATCGCAAAAGCATCATCAGCACCTTTTCGGCCTTAGCCAATCACAACCCGCCAGACCCCATAGAATTGGTTCCCGATACGCCAAAAGAACTCTCCGAATTGATCATGATCATGCTCGAAAAGAAGCCGGAGGATCGACCCAGCAGTTGCCAAGAAATCCTTGACTCGCTTATTCGTATTCGCACAAATCTGCTTTGAGTTCGATTGCCAACGGAGTTCATTCTCCCCAAATTGAATGTGGGTCAAAAAGCATCGAGGCGACGATGCTCATGGCCACACACAACGCAAAAGCCACCACGGCCGGGCCGACTTGAAACTCGACAATTCCAGATAGCTTGATCAGCATCACTAAAAACGCAAGAAGCATGACATCGAGCATGCTCCAGCGCCCTGAGAACTCGATGATCCTATAAGCCGTCGCGCGGTGATGGTGCTCAAGCCACCGAAACCAACACAGTTCCAGTAAGGTGACGAGTTTCAGGACTGGTAAGACAATCGAGAAAGCAAAGATGATCGTCGCTACGAACCAACTTCCCTGTGCGTAGAGTTCGACGATACCACCGACGATGCTGCTGTGGTATCGATGCCCCAATTTTTCGATCTCCAAGATCGGCAGAAAAATAGCGGCAGGGAATAGCAGCAACGCAGCCATGGCTGCCGCCGCCGCCCGCTGACTGGACCGTTGGCTTCTTGCTCGGCTGGCAATCGTCGTCCCACAACGCGTACAAGCGTACCCGACGGTTGACTCAGAACCTTCAGCCAATCGATGGACTTGGCCACAACAGTGACAAGCCTTGAGAGTCATCGCTTAAGCCCCCTCGGGGTGGCGGTAGGCAATAAACTCATCCATCGCTCTTTTGGCTTGCTCATAGTCGATTTGCCGAACAACCACCTGGGCATAGCCGGCCGCGTCCGGCCAACCGGTACTGCCTCCAACTCCAGAGTGATGCGCGAGGATACCAATCTCTTCCAAATAACCAATGAGCAAACGGGCTTCGATGTCCGTCAGATAGTCGGTTAGCACGACAGGTCGACTTGGGTCGCTTGACATCGTTGTTCTCCAGGTTCTCCAGCGAGGCTTTGTGAATATCGTTGATTGTACACGCTTTTTGGCACACCGATGCTACGTGAACTCCGGTCGAAATCGCCCTTAGGGCAATCTTGGGGATTTTCCTACGACGGAATCTAAGCAACAATACACCTATCGATTCGCGAATCGAACAGGATCCCTAAGGAATTTTGATGGCCGACGAACCGAACCAATCCTCCGAAACCAACGACTCTGCGGCAACAGGTAGATATACCGTCGTCGCACGTCGCTATCGTCCCAAGACATTCGAGGAACTCGTCGGACAAGACACCGTTGCGCAAGGTTTGCTTCGAGCGATTGAAACCAATCGAGTCGGGCACGCTTATTTGTTCACGGGAGCAAGAGGGGTCGGCAAGACCAGCACGGCACGCATCTTTGCCAAAGCCCTCAACGCATCGACCGACGGGACCGGACGCTTCGACCCGAACTCAGAAGTCGCTCTTGCGATCGATTCGGGAGATGACATGGACGTCATCGAGATCGATGGAGCCAGCAATCGCGGGATCGATGAAATTCGCCAACTCAGATCCAATGCTTCGATTCGTCCGACACGATCGTCGTACAAGATCTACATCATCGATGAAGTCCACATGCTCACGACCCAAGCCTTCAACGCCTTGCTCAAGACGCTTGAAGAGCCCCCAGGGCATGTGAAGTTCATTTTTTGCACGACCGATCCGGAGAAGATTCCGATCACGGTTCTATCCAGATGCCAACGGTATGATTTTCCACCCGTTAGCACCGATCAGATTTTGGACCGTTTGAAGTTCATCTGTACGAGCGAAGGAACAGAGGCTGACCTGGAGGCTTTAAAGGTTATCGCAAGACGTGCAGCCGGTTCGATGCGAGACAGTCAATCGCTCCTTGAGCAGATGCTTAGCTTTGGCGGCAAACACATCTCGGTGGCAGAGGTTCACGCGATGCTTGGCACGGCCGATGAGACGCGGCTAGCGACGTTCGCCCAGTGCATGGTAGCCCGAGATGCAGCTCGAGCGATCATCGAGTTGCATGCGGCCATCGGTGATGGCGTTGATCCTGGTCAGCTTGCCGAGCAGTTCCTCGGATATCTTCGCGACATGATGACCGTTTCGATTGGCGCACCGGCGGATTTGTTGCGGACTGCCGATGCAAGCCGCTTCGAGGAACTCAAAGCGATCGGGGCGACTTGGGGACTCTCGACCTTATTGTCGGCGATCCAACTGCTCGATGAGACGATCGTCAAGATGAAGCACAGCGTTCAAAGTCGCATTCTGCTTGAGGTCGCCTTGGTTCAAATCTGCAGCTTGGCAGATTTACAAGCGATCGCGGATGTTGTTCAAGGACTTTCGCAGAATCTCAATCCGTCAGTCTCTGCGAATCGACCAGTGTCCTCCCATGAGGACTTAAAAAAAAAAGAGTCCCTGATCCAGGAACCTAGCGTACAAGCACCCGAGCCAGTCGCACCGCAAGCGCTCGTATCGAATTTACCAGCCATCGAACCGCCCCCCCCGGAAGTTGTCGATCGTGAGCCTCAAGCCCAAGAGCAGACGCCGGTACTCAATGAGCCTCGCGAACAGTTGGCATCGGTCGCCTTAGGGCTCGAGGGCCTAGCGAGACAGCTTGCGACATTGGCAATCGAAGTCATCGAGCACGAGCAAGACCAATGGGAGGTGAGGTTAGCCAAGGAAGCGCAGTTGACGATTTCGAAATTTTCGAGTCCTGAGAACATGCGACGCCTCACCGAGGGGCTCAAGGGTTTAACGGGTCGAGAGTTGGGATTGAGGTTTGTGGTCACCGACAAACCGATGCCGCATGGGGAAGGGGTGGCTAAGCAGGAAGAAAGGCCTACTTCAAGGGCCTCGCAACCGCAGCGAATCCGAGAGGTCATGGGCGATCCGCTGATTAAACGTTTCATCGAAGTACTCGGTGGCGAGGTCACCAAGGTAGAGGATCCATGATTGGCTATCGCCCACCCAACCGCGAAACGTACCTGGCAACAATCGGGGAGGCCCATTGCGCCATGGTACGTTACGCGGTCCTCCTCCATTGCAAATATTTGCGAAATCATTGATCGGGTCCAGGCCGTAAAGACCCAGAGAATTTTTTACCAGGACCGCTTCACGTACCCTACGGAAAACCTCCCCCCGTAGGAGCGCCTGAGAATACCCAAAACCAGCCGACTTTGCCCCCTTAATCAGCAAATCATGTTGGCAATTTTTGAACCCGCCAACTACAGTTGTGTCGTCTGTATTCGTATTTTGCTATGCCTGGCTGCACCTTGAAACCACTTCGAAAAACGTCATGCTGAAACACTGGATTTTGTTTGCAAGTATCGTTCTGTCTATCGGAAATCTCGCTGGACACGCCCAAGACTCCGACGAGCCCAAAGATGAAGCACCAGGGATCAACTCGGGCTTGGTCTCAGCGATGAAGTTTCGGGGGATCGGACCTGCCTTCATGTCTGGCCGTATCGGCGATATCGCAGTCGATCCTGCGAACCGCTCGATTTGGTATGTCGTGGCCTCCTCGGGTGGTCTCTGGAAAACCGAAAACGCCGGCGTGACCTTCAAACCCATCTTTGATACCCAAGGCTCCTACTCCATCGGTTGCGTTACGATCTGTCCTCACGATCGCCATACCATCTGGGTTGGCACCGGCGAGAACAACTCCCAACGAAGTGTCGGTTATGGCGATGGTCTCTACAAATCGACCGATGGCGGCCAGTCGTTCAAACGCGTAGGCTTGGAAAACAGCGAGCACATCGGGATGATCGCCGTGCATCCACAAGACCCAAACACCGTGTTTGTTGCAGCACAAGGTCCGCTCTGGAAGGATGGTGGTGATCGCGGATTATTCAAGACGACCGATGGCGGTAAGACTTGGACCAACATCCTCAATATCAGTCCAATGACTGGGATCAACGAAATCCATATCGATCCTAGCAATCCGGAGATTCTCTACGCAAGTTCCTATCAACGTCGAAGGCACGAATGGGTGCTGATCGATGGCGGCCCCGAGTCGACCCTGTACAAATCTACCGATGGGGGAGCCACTTGGCGAAAACTTACCCGAGGCTTGCCCGATGGCGATAAAGGAAAAATGGGTTTGGACATTTCGCCGGTAAACCCCGAGATCGTTTATGCGATCGTCGAAGCCACAGGGGACAAAGGTGGTTTTTTTCGAAGCACCAATCGAGGCGAAACTTGGGAAAAGATGAGCAGTTATGTCGCCAGCAGCCCCCAATACTACCACGAAATCGTGTGCTGTCCCCATAATGCCAATCGCATCTACTCGCTCGATACGATGATGATGGTCAGCGAAGATGGCGGCAAGACATTCGTGGCTCTAGGCGAAGAAGACAAGCACGTCGACAACCATGCCATCGTCATCGATCCTGCTGATGAGAACCATCTGATCGTTGGCTGCGATGGTGGTTTGTACGAAACTTGGGATCGCGGCAAAACCTATGATTACAAAGCGAATCTGCCAATCACCCAGTTTTACAAAGTAGCCGTCTCCAACGATAAACCGTTCTACAACATCTATGGTGGAACGCAAGACAATGCCACCCAAGGAGGCCCGTCGCGTACCAACAACGACCATGGTATTCGCAATAGCGACTGGTTCGTCACGGTCTTTGGTGATGGATTCGAGCCAGCGGTTGATCCGAACGATCCGGATACCATTTACTCTCAGTGGCAGTACGGTGGTCTTGTCCGATACAACCGCAAGACGGGCGAGGCGGTCGATATTAAGCCTCAAGAGTCCAAAGAGGGCCCGGCTCTGCGCTGGAACTGGGACTCACCGCTGCTGATCTCACCCCATAACTCCAAGCGACTGTATTACGCTTCGCAGATGCTCTTTCGCAGCGATGATCGCGGTGATAGCTGGGTGCCGATCAGCCCCGATTTGACACGGCAGATCGACCGCAATGCATTGAAGGTCATGGGTCGGGTTTGGGGAGTCGACTCGGTTGCCAAGAACGCATCGACATCCCTCTACGGCAACATCGTATCGTTGGACGAATCGACTCTCGCCCAAGGCTTAATCTATGTCGGTACGGACGAAGGTTTGATCCAGATCACCGAGGATGGTGGAGCGACATGGCGCAAGGTCGATCGCTTTGGCACCTTGGATCTGCCCGAGTTTGGTTATATCCACGACATCGAAGCCGATTTATTCGACTCAAACACCGTCTACGTCGTGGTCAACAATCACAAACGAGGGGACTTTAAACCTTACATCGTAAAGTCGTCTGACCGGGGAAAGAACTGGCAGGAAATCACGGGGGACCTGCCAGAGCGAGGAAGCGTGTATACGCTCAAGCAAGACCATGTGAATCCAAACCTGCTGTTCTGTGGTACAGAATTCGGTTGTTTCTTCACAATTGATGGAGGCAAGAAGTGGATCGCGCTCAAGTCAGGTTTGCCCACGATTATGGTGCGTGATTTAGAGATCCAGCGTCGAGAGAATGATTTAGTGCTCGCCACGTTTGGCCGGGGTTTTTATATCCTCGATGACTACTCTCCGCTTCGAGGGATCAAGCCCGAGTTGCTCGAGAGCAACACCATGTTCCCGATCAAGAAGGGACTGATGTTCCAGACCGTCAATCCGATGGGTGTTTCTGGCCGCGGTTTCCAAGGAGCGAATTTTTACACCGCGCCTAATCCGGAGTATGGAGTCACCTTCACGTTCCATTTGAAGGACGAGTTGAAAACCCAAAAATCCAAGCGGGAGAAGAAGGAACGCGAGGAGGCCAAAGCGGGCAAAGATACACCTTATCCGTCCTGGGAGGAGCTTAAGAAGGAGGATCGAGAAGTCGCTCCGTCGCGGTGGTTAACCATTCGCGATGCGTCGGGGGTGGTTGTCAGGAGGATTCCGACATCGACGGAACGAGGGCTTGTGCGAGCAACTTGGGATTATCGCCATGCGGGATCAAGCGGTGGGACTCGCCGAAGGCGTGGGGCAGGGGGTGGGCCAATTGCGGTACCGGGCAAGTATACGGTTGAGGTTTCACAGATGGTCGAGGGTGAAGTTACGGAATTGATCGCAAAGACGGAGTTTGAGATCGAGCCATTGACGTTTGGAGACACGACAGAGATCAATCGCGCGGCGATTCGCGACTTTGCGAAACAAGTCCACAAACTTTCCAATGCAGTCACGGCTGCGACGGAGCTGACGAGCGAAGCCATCGAGCGACTCGAAGCGATCGAGGGTTTGACCAGAACTTCAGCGGAGGCCGATCCGAGTATGTGGAAGGAGATACGCGCGTTGCAAGTGCGATTGACGGATATCCAACAGATTTTCGCGGGGGATCCAACGCGGACCAAGCGTAACGAAGGAGCCATGCCGGGTTTACAGAGTCGGTTATCGAATGCGATGATGGGGGCCATGGGTAGCACGACAGGCCCAACGCTGACCCATCGCAAGCAGTATGAGATTGCCGGCCAGGAGTTTGAAGCCGCGGTTGGGGAACTCAACAAGCTATTGGGAACTGACATACCTGCGATGCTCAATCGCTTTGATGCCCTAGGAGCGCCTTGGACCCCGGGACGAGCGATCCCCAATTGGCGTTGATCGCTCGCGCTACGGTAACGCTCTTCCCGTATCATGGGCCTGTGGCCCGTGACTAACTACAAATCAACCAGCGCGCACGGCCTCGGAGGGCCATGCTACGGCCCGTGACTAACTACAAATCAATCGACGCGCACGGCCTCAGAGAGCCGTGCTACGGCCCGTGACTAACTGCAAATCAACCAGCGCGCACGGCCTCTTCCCGTATCATGGGCCTTTGGCCCGTGACTAGCCGCGAACTAATCAGCGCGCACGGCCTCAGAGAGCCGTGCTACGGCCCGTGACTAGCCGCAAATCAACCAGCGCGCACGGCCTCTTCCCGTATCATGGGCCTTTGGCCCGTGACTAGCTGCGAATCAATCCACGCGCACGGCCTCAGAGAGCCGCGCTACGGCCCGTGACTAGCTGCGAATCAATCCACGCGCACGGCCTCAGTGGGCCGTTTTACGGGGACGCTCACCTGCCAATAAATTGAAGCCTTTTTCCGAGCATGGATCTGTCATCATCTCTAA
>JAJTFC010000184.1 GCA_021298315.1 Planctomycetaceae bacterium | reverse complement strand
TGAGGTTCCGGTCTACTCAACCCCGAGGCTCAGCCGCAACTATGTTGAGAATGTGCAAGACTCGAGTCCTTTGAAGGGTGCTCCTGTTCTGGAATTGGCTACCAAGCTCGATCGGCTCAACCAAATGAATTGGCACCGTGCATGGGAGCATCTGCCGGTGAAGTTCACCGTGATGACGACCCTCGCAGTACTGGTCGCCAGTGCGTTCGAGCTCATTCCGATGTTCCTCATCCGCAGCAACATCCCGACGATCAATACCGTTAAGCCCTACACGCCGCTTGAAATCGCTGGCCGAGATATCTATGTAGCCGAAGGTTGTTACAACTGCCACTCGCAGATGATCCGACCGTTGGTGGCCGAAAAGCTCATGTATGGCGAATACAGCAAGCCTGGCGAATCGGTCTACGATCATCCGTTCCAATGGGGATCGCGTCGGATTGGCCCCGATCTGGCTCGAATCGGCGTGACCCAGCAAAGCGGATTTTGGCACTGGAGACACTTCGAAGCTCCTGCAACGATGACCCCCGGTTCTGTTATGCCCACCTACCGACATCTGCTCGAGGAAAAGCTCAACCTGAGCGATCTGCACCTACGGGTCAAGGCAAACAAGTACTTGCACCCTGAATACCCTTACGAGGTCGAGAAGTCTGCGGAATTGGCCAGAGAGCAAGCTCAGCGGGTTGCCGCCGAGATCATTTCACTCGGAGGTCCAGTCGAATACAATGGGCACCTGATCCAAGACACCAGAGCCATCGCTTTGATCGCCTACCTCAAGCGCGTTGGAACCGACTTGTTCAAGCCAGAGACGCCGCCCGACCAAACCACACCAAGTGTTCCTGATGCGGGAGCTCAATAACGAAGATGCTAAAAGATGTTGTCTCGAAACTGGATTATTCGGTTTTCGACGAAGTCGCTTTAGTGATCTTCGCCATTTGTTTCCTAGCGATCTGTTTTTGGGCCGTGACGCTCAAGCGTTCGACGGTCGATCGCTTCAGCGCTATTCCGCTGAGCGACGAAGTTGTCGACCCCAAACCCTAGCCATCTTCCAACCGACCATGAGTAGCAATCAACCTGCACCCAATGCCCCCGCATCGAACAGCTCGGTTCCTATGAGCCACTCCTACGACGGGATTCGCGAATATGACAATCCGCTCCCGGGTTGGTGGAAGTGGTTGTTTATCATCACCGTCGTGGTCTCTCCATTTTATCTGCTTTACTTCCATGTCGGGGCTCCCAATCGATCGATCCACGATCAGTTCACCGCCGCACTCGATGCGAACCAGAAAAAGAAATATGCGGATCTGAAAGACTTGACGCCCGATGCCAATACGCTCGTTAAGTTCATGAACCAAAAAGAATGGGTGGATGTTGGCCGATCGATCTACAAGGTCAATTGCGTGTCTTGCCACGGCCCCGAGGGAGGTGGCGTGATCGGTCCGAACCTATGCGATGAAAACTACAAGCACATCAAGAAGATCGAGGACATTGTCAAAGTGATCAACGAGGGTGTCGCTGGCGGAGCGATGCCCGCTTGGGCAACTCGAATCCCCAACAAAAACGACATCATTATGGTCAGTGCTTACGTGGCGAGCCTGCGTGGTAGCAAGCCTGCAACGGGCAAGGGGCCTGACGGAAGTCCGATCCCACCTTGGACCTCAGCAGAACCTTCGAGCGACAACCCTTAATAAGTTGCTTTCAACGTGACACAACCACCGAACTACTGCTCCGGATTTCAACGGTTTCTCAACGGAAATCGACGGCAGATTCTCCAAGCCGGTGCGGTGTCGATGCTTGGACTCCAACTCGCTCATCGCATCAACCCGGTCTTAGGTAGTCCGACCGGATCATTGCCGATTCGGGCCAAACGCTGCATTTTCTTGTTCATGTGGGGTGGGCCTAGCCAGCTCGATACCTTCGACATGAAACCCGATGCGCCTGCAGAGATACGCGGCGAGTTTAAGCCGATCCCGACAGCCGTTCCTGGGATGCAAATCTGCGAGCATTTTACCAAATTATCCAAGCTCACAGACCGAATAACGATCCTGCGAACTTTAGCGCACGACGATCCGGCCCATCTTTCCAGCGGTCATGCGACGCTTACAGGTAACCCCGCCCCGGTGCTCAAGAGCGATGACGCACCGCCTAGCCCGAAGGATTCGCCTCACTTGGGAAGTTTGCTCACCAAGCTTCGACCCAGCAGCGATGGTCTGCCCTCGTTTGTCGCGATGCCTTGGAAAGCCTTCCATCCGGCGGCCCCCGGTGGAGAGGCGCCAGGACAACACGGTGGTTGGTTGGGCCCATCCTACAGCGGAGCGCTACTCCAAGGCGACTTAAACCATCCGGACTGGAAACCTCAAGCATTTTCGCTTCCAGCGGAAATGACACTCGATCGATTGGAGTCCCGATCGCACCTTTTGAAGATTCTAGAGTCCCAGCAATCCTCTTTCCATCGCGTGGCTCAGTCAGGAGTCTTGAGTAACCAGCAGATCCAAGCCTTCGAGATGCTATCGAGTTCCAAGGTTAAGCAGGCCTTTGATCTGAGCCAGGAATCCGCACAAACACGAGATCGCTACGGTCGAAACATCCATGGCCAATGTGTCCTGATGGCGCGTCGATTGGTCGAGCATGGAGTGTCGCTGGTCAGTGTGAATTGGCACAACGACGGGCAAAACTTTTGGGATACTCACGGCAATAACTTCAATCGATTGAAGAACGATTTGATTCCACCAGCCGATGCGGCTCTTTGTGCATTGATCGAGGATCTCGAAGCTCGAGGGATGCTCGAGGACACCTTGATCGCTTGGGTCGGTGAGTTCGGACGCAAGCCACAAATCACGGCATCGAATGCCGGACGAGAGCACTGGCCCTACTGTTACAGCGGGATTCTTGCCGGGGGTGGGATCGCTAAAGGGGCTATCTATGGACAGAGCGATCGCCATGGTGCTTATCCGAGTCAAAACCCAGTTTCACCCCAAGACTACGCAGCAACGATCTTGCATCAGATGGGAATCTCGCCAGAGGAGACCCTCTTGGATCGCGAGGACCGACCCCATCGCATCTGCAGCGGAAAACCGATTTTTGACGTGATCGCAGGCTAAAGATCAATGTGCCGCCAGCTATTTGGACGTCAAGGGTTGCAGGCACACTCCGCTGTGCCGTCCGCGAGGGTTTGAAATGCACATGATTAAATACGGTCGACGGCACATGGAATGTGCCTACGACTATGGTCCACCTGCGGCGGACGCGATGGTTTTTTGACGGCGTTGACCTCACTGACGGTATTGACGGTATTGACTGCGGACAAGATTGACGAGGTTGACCTCGTTGGGCGTTTGATGTCAACGATGTCAAACGCCGCCGTCAGGCGGCGTAGCAACAACCGCTAATGAAGTTACGATTGCTCTAATTCCTAGCGATGATTTCGGAGAAATCATCGACCATGGGATCCACTATTCGGATTTGGATTGGAATGCGACGAAACGGTTGAACCATGTTTGTATCATCGCTTTTTGCTGCTGGCTCGTGGCTAAATTCAAAGCGATATCGACTTGTTGGCGTCCAGCCCCCTTTTCGCCTTGACCGTACAAACACATGCCCATGACCAGTCTAGCCGTCGGCTGCAAAGGATTCATTCGCAAGAGCTCTTGGCTCTCGGCTTGGGCTTGATAAAAATCCCCTTTGACCACCTGCATGACCATTCGCTTGAGCCGATAATCCGTCGAGGACGGATTCATGGCGATCAAATCATTCAGTGCACCGATGGCCAAATCGAGGTTGCCGGCAATCTCTGCCACAAAAGACAATTGCGCTAGGACTTCTTCATTCTTAGGCGCAGCTCGCATCGCCGATTGCATTGCGGCCAAAGCCGCATCGGGACTACCGCTCCCGAGTTCGAGGTTGCTCAAAGAGATCCAGGCGTCGATGTCGTCTGGATGCTTCTGGAGGGCTTCTTTGAGCCGCTTTCGTGCTTGCTCGTTCGTCGACTTCTTGATGGGAAGATTCGGTGGCATCTTATCGGCAAAACCCGCCAAGGCGATTCCTAAATCACGATTTTGTTGGTCATCCGTTAGTACGTTGTTTTGAAAAAAAGGAACCAAGACGGGTTGATCCAAGGGGGCATCGTTGGAAGCGACCGATTCGCCAGGCCGTCGCAAGATTCGATGGTCGGTCAAGCTCGTATGAGCGATGTTGGTGTTGCTGTTGGTTGGCATGTGGCAGTGGATACAGTCGTCTTGCTGTTTGTCGCGAGCTTCTTGCGTTTGGCTGCAAACAAGCGTCTGATGGCAAGATTTACAGTCACTTAGGAATCGTCGATGGGCCTCTTGCGGTTCGAGCGACTGATGTGGATCGTGGCAAGTCGTACACAATAGTTTGCCACCGTTTGCAGTTCTGCATTTAGCCTGGAGCATCTGGTCGAAATGCCCCACGGCTTTGTTCTTGAAATTGGCTTCAGGGTGTGTCAAGAATGCATTGATAAAAAGCTCCAAGGGCAAGCCTGGTCGAAAATCGTGTTCCTTGCGATCCTTGCGAGTCACTCGGGCTTTACCGCTCAAGTGGCATTGGCCACAGATGGACAGTTGCAAATCGTCCGAAAGGTGTTTTGGATTGACGATCGATGTATCGATGCCTGGATGGCTCGCATCGAGCGGTCGGCCTTCGGTACGCTCCTGCGAGTGCAGTTGGCCTGGACCGTGGCATCGTTCGCAACCGATCGAGAGTTGCAGTTTGCTCAGCGGTAACTTGTAGCGGTTGACCGTATCGGCGACCTTCTCGTGCTGATCGATATGGCAGTAAAGGCATTGGGTCAATGCGGGGCGTTGGGTTGCGGTTCCTAGGTCAAAGCCTGGTGAGACATCCCAACGGCTCTTGGTCGTATACCAACTCACAGGCGATTGCCATACCGAGTCGGTATCGTAGACCAAATAGGATCGACCACGAGTTCCCGAACCGATGGCTATGGAGGTTGGAAACTCGACAGATGGAAGAACTTGACCATCGGCAGTCTTTGCGCTGAGGGAATGGATCATTTTGCCATCCTCGATCCGCACGCTCATTTCATACGGGCCGACTTGGCAAGGATTCATCGACTCTGGACCGAGTTTTTCCAGATCATCTGCACCGGCGATGATCGCCGACCGCCCCATGGGATGCTGATGGAACGTTGTGCAAAGTTCCTGATGGCACTGGGCACAGTTGCTATCGCCGACATAACCGATATCGGGTTTGACATTCCGGAAAATGGTCGGATAAGTGAGCCTCGGGTCGCTGCTTGATGCTTCGGGTTTCGATGCGTTTTTGGAATTGGCATCCGTCGGATTTTGATCGGTATACGGATCGCCATTGGCGCCATTGGATTGGGCGATGAGTTTATCCAGTTCCGTAAGGCTTGGCTGAACGGGTCGTTGGGTGAGCCACCAAGCACAAACTCCGAAGACGCCTAGGGCTAGTAAACTTAGGAGCAGTGACTTGTTCATTGGTGGGTTCGATCCGCTACTTG
>JAJTFC010000065.1 GCA_021298315.1 Planctomycetaceae bacterium | reverse complement strand
GATCAAATCGTTCCATTCGAGTTGGTAGGGATTCGGCTCGGACTTGGGCCCCTCCCAAGCGATATTGTCGCGGGTCATCTTTTGACCCTTGTAGATCTTGCACTTGGCTGGCGATTCATACCTCTGGTTCTTTTCGTGCTCGTTCTCAGTGAAACGGTACTCGTACTCAAAGAGAAGTATTGGGATTTCGTTAACAAAAGGGCCAAATACTGGGGTTACAGCTTCCTTCAAAGGGTGATCGACTTGAATCGATTCAGGCGTTTTCGAGTACGAGTACGAGTACGAGTACCGCGACGCTGAGTACGAGAAAGCCGGGCTTCTGCCCACTAAAATACCTGAAGGACCGCAAAAACTACCCCCGTGGCCCCCTCGAACAGCCTCTCGTCGTTGCCTTTAGCCCCCGTTTCTATTCGAAATGGGGGCTCTAGCCCTGAGTTTTAAAGGAAAAAGGCAGACCTCGCGGTCTGCCTTGTGAAATCCAGTCGGTATTCTCGCTACTGGAAAAAACCGTTTACGACTCGCCGTATTCCCGAGTCGTGATGATCCCAGGCTGGGGAACCGGATAGATTCCTTGGGCGTTGGCCCGAACCGGAGCAGGGCTCTCGAAGGTCATCTGCTCAAGCCCAGGTGCGAATTCGTGCTGGCAATTGAGCATTTCATCATAAGTAATCTTTACTCCGGTATGGGCGGCCATACGCCCCATGCTCGTTACGACGCTGGCTTTGACTCCACGCTCGACCTCGTTGGATCAAATCGTTCCATTCGAGTTGGTAGGGATTCGGCTCGGACTTGGGCCCCTCCCAAGCGATATTGTCGCGGGTCATCTTTTGACCCTTGTAGATCTTGCACTTGGCTGGCGAATGTCCAGAGGCCGAGATCACGGCACTTCCCTTCGAGCCATGTGCGTAACTTGCAAACTCATTGTGGCATCCAGGAATCGTTCGGCCGTTGACGAACATCTTGGTGCCATCGCCGAAGGTGTACTCGATCGAATAGGAATCAAAGTTTTGATCAACGCAGTCGTTGCGATAGTGCCGGCCACCCGAGGCGATGGCTTCGACCGGCCAATCCTCTTTCATCCAGCAGCACTCGTCGATGTTGTGGATCAAGAAGTCGCTTACAGCCCCTCCACTTGCCCACAAAAAGCCGTGGAAACGGCTGATCTGATAGAGCAATTCACTCTTCATGTCATCGGGCTTCTTGGTGGCTGCAGCCGATCCGGTCGGGCCTGCCATCCGATAAGCTCGGAGCATCAGCAGATCACCGATTTCGCCATTTCGGATCCTGTCGAGCAACTCTTGACGCACTACGCAGTGACGACACATGAGCCCCACACCGACCTTGAGATTCCTCTCGACGGAGAGTTTACCCAGTTCCAACATCTTCTTGCTGCCAGGCCCATCGACGGTCACCGGCTTTTCCATGAATACATTGAGACCCTTTTCGATGGCATACTTGAACATCACCCAACGGAACGCAGGAGGGGTCGTTAAGATCGCAACGTCACCCGGACGCAGTGTGTCCATGGCTTGTTTGTATCCATCGAAACTGACGAACTGCCGCTCCTTAGGTACATCGACCTTCTTGGGGTGGTTCTCTTTGAGACGTGAGTAGCTGCTCGAAAGTCGGTTTTCAAAAACGTCGGCCATCGCAACGAGTTCGATCTCACCGTTGTCGACTTGCAATGCGTTTTCTGCGGCACCGGTTCCGCGACCGCCGCAACCGATCAACGCCACTCGGATCTTGCTGTCTTGGGCAGCATGGACACTCCGCGAAAGGGTCGAGGTCAAACCTGCTGCTGCGGCCAAACTCGTGCCGGTCTTGATAAAGTCTCTGCGGGATGCCGAGCCAGACGCGGGGGTAGTTTCAAGGTTCATGGAATTGCTCCGAAATGGAAAGGAAAACTTAAGTAATTCTATCGCTCTAAGGGTACTGGCCGTTCCTTTTGGATCGGTTCAGAGTACTCCCAAAAGGTGTTTTTTTCTTCTTCGCTCGGTTCATTCAGTGGACGAACGATACGAAATCCGACATGCAAAGCGTCGGTCAAATACCAAATGCTCACGGGCGATTGGGGGTCTTGGGCAATCCAATCGTCGGTCGATCCCTCTCGGGCACCGCTGCGCAGTGCTGCCGCGTCTTGGTTCCAACCCCCACCGCGTACAACCCGTGGGTAGAGCGTCTTGGGGACTAGCAAAGGATTTTCGTTTCGCAGATCCTTCGAGTAACCTACGGCAGTATGCTGATCCAAAACCCACTCGGCCACGTTGCCATGCATATCATGAAGCCCCCATGGGTTGGGTTTCTTGAGCCCAACCTTGTGGTAGCCTTCGCCGGCATTGTCAACAAACCAAGCGTAGTTCTCCAGATCGGAAACATCCGATCCGAACGAATAAGCGTCCGTGGTTCCAGCACGGCAAGCGTACTCCCATTCGGCCTCGGTCGGTAAGCGATAGTAGCGCCCCGTCTTGCGAGAGAGCCACTTGCAAAATGTCCTTGCCGCATGCTGAGTCATGCAAATGGCCGGGTAACCATGCTTGCCCATCCCAAAGGTCATATCGGTGTAAGGCTTCGTCGGCTGGCTCTTTTGGAATTCGTCGGCAATCTCATCCCGCCGGGTCGCCTTGACCTTGTTGACCTCTCGATAAAAGACATCCAAATCGGACATCCAAACATCGTAAGCGTCCCAAGTGATCTCGCATTTGGCCATCCAAAACGGGCTGAGCTTGACCTCGTGCACCGGACCTTCGTCACCCTTGCGGCTCTCCTCGGTGTCGGGGCTTCCCATACGGAAAGTCCCACCTGGGATCGGAATCATCTCGATTTTTGCCGGCGAGTGCTCGATGAGTTCCGTGTACTTTTGCATCTGCTCTTGGGTCTTGGCGACCGACTCTGGAATCACCAGTGTCGCATCCTCGGCAGAGGCTTTGGTGTCTTGCCCCAAAGCCATCTTCGCACCGCTAGTCACACAAAAGCCAGCTAGGCCAACAGCCGACAAAACAAAGCCAAGCGATCTGCTATTCAAGTCGAAACCTTTCTTAACAACAAGACTCAGAGGGTCGAACCTTGGGCGGATTAATTGCCCATCGGGACGACTTCGATATGGCGAAATTTCACAGGATCGGAGTGACCTGCAAAGCCGATGTGGCCGCTGGCTCGATCCTTGCCCGGATGCGGCGTGTTGCTCATGTATTCGTTGATGGTGGACAAGTCGGTATCGAGGATCCGCGTTCCGTTGAGCTCCACTTGAATCTTCGAACCTGTCACGGTGATCACTTCATGGTTCCATTGGCCTGTCGGACGCAGATACCCACGCTTGGCCGCCGCCATGCCATAGGCACTGCCGTGGGCTTGCCGTGGATCAATCGTCTTGTAATTCGGGTGGCCGTCATCGAGCACTTGCAGTTCGGTCATGCCCACATAAGCCGCATCGCCATGGCGAAGATCTTTAGGGAGTTGCTCGATTTCTTCGACGCTCGGATAGCGGATGGCAATCCCATTATTGCCTGCCGGTGGTAGTTGGAAATCGAATCGGAAGACAAAGTCGCCGTAGCTCTTTTCTGTATAAAGAACGCCACCTTTGCCTTGCATGCACTGAATCGCACCTTCGGACACGGTGTAGTTTCCAGTGGCTCCCTTCCAACCGGCCAAGTCGTTGCCGTTAAACAATACATTGAACTTCGAGGAACTCTTGCCGATCTCGTCGGCTTCCGCTTTGCTCAAGATTTCATTGGACTCTACATCGCTAAACTCTTTGAGCTTGATGTTGCGGAAACGGATCTCAGCACCGTGGGTTTGGAGTTGGATCGGACCACGTTTGATCAGCGGCTGGCCAGGAGCAAAGTAATCGTGCAATCGCGCATTGACCACGACGGCTTTGTCGTTTAGCCACACCCAGCAGCGCTCTCCTACCAATCGCATCTTCATGGTGTTCCACTGACCCACAGGATTATCGGCTCGCACCAATGGATCCTTCCCAGACCATCCGGCAGGGTTGTTCCAAAGACCACCACTCCCTTTTTCGTTGCCATTCTTGCGGTTGTTCTCCGCATCTGGGTCCCAGATTTGGACTTGTGGGATACCACGCAGGTAAATCCCTGAGTCGCAGTCCTTAACGATTTTGAAATCTACAGTCAGGTCAAAATCGCCAAATTCCGCGTTCGTCGTCAGATAAGCACCCTTGCCGTCATTGACGATTTCATTCCCGTCGACCTTCCAGTGATCGGCGATCTCCTGATTCCATTTGGCCTTATCGGCATCGGGAGTTGTTTCCCATTTGCGAGGATCGATCGTCGTGCGACCGTGCCAACCCGAGAAGTCTTTGCCATTGAACAGATCGACCGGATCGCCGGCTTTTGTTGGGCAAGTCCCTGAAAAAACAAGCGAAACAGAAGCGATGGCTCGGAATGCCAAGCCAGACCAAGGGGAATTCCAAACGAAGCGGAGAGATTGGAGCATAGCGATTCGCAAAGAGGTGGTTAGAACGAAAAACGGGGAAATAAAGGAGGGGCGATGCATGCGGCATCGGAGATGATTTTAGCAAGAAATTCGATCATCGTCGAATTTGTAACAGGATTTTGAGGGTTGAATTTGAGCTTTAGAAACGAGATAACTAGCCCCCAATCCAATCGACGGTTTCCCAAGATCTACGCTGAAACAACGAATTTCATCGAGCGATAAGCTTGAGGAATAAACCATCGGCGAGAAATTCCCGCAATTTCAAAAAAACGAATTTCAAAAACCGAATTTCAAAGAAACGTAGAGATACCTCTAACCCATGGCAAGCATTTCGGCTGAGACTCTCGCGATCGATGTCCAGCATCTCTCGAAAACGTATCGCGAAGGCTTACTCTTTCCTCGCGTCCATCCAGCGTTAAAGGACGTCTCCTTGCAAGTCAAAGCAGGAGAGGTCTTTGGGCTCCTAGGCCCCAACGGTGCGGGAAAGACCACCCTGATCAAAGTTCTCTTGGGGATCTTGCACCCAACGAATGGTCTTGCACAAGTCCTCAAGGAACCTGCCGGTAGCAAAGCCGCACGACGCAAGATCGGATACTTGCCCGAAAACCTCGTCTTCCCAAGGCACCATACGGGGCGAAGCGCCCTGTACTTCTATGGGAGACTGAGCGAAATGAGCGACTCTCAAATCGCCGCTCGCGAGAATGAACTCTTCGATCTCGTGAGCCTCCAGGGTCGCCAGAACGAAGCCGTGCGTCGATACTCCAAAGGCATGCGCCAACGACTCGGGCTTGCCCAAGCCATGCTTCACGATCCTGACTTGCTGATCCTCGATGAACCGACCGACGGTCTGGATCCCATGGGCCGATCTCAAATCCGCGATGTGCTCGATAAACTCAAGCAACGGGGTAAAACGGTCTTCCTCAATAGCCACATCCTTCAGGAAGTCGAACTCATTTGCGACCGCGTCGCGATCATGGCCCTAGGCCAACTCCGCGGTATCGGAACAATCGATGAGCTTATTCGCAGCCACACCAACGATCAATCCGGAAGCGTCAAACTCGAAGTCCTTGCGATCCCGTCGCAGATTCGCCAGATCGAATCTCTGCCGGCAAATACCATGATCGAATCGATCGACCTTGGCCGACTCTCCCAAGACGGCCTCAGCCGAATCGCAGTCGACAACATCGATCAAGCGGGGGTGGATTCCTTGGTCGACCAGCTAAGATCTGCCCAAATCAGCATCTTGCGCATCGAACGAGCTCGACCGAGCCTCGAACAAGTCTTTATGAATATCGTCGGAGCAGCCAAGCCGTGAAGCCATACATTGCCGTTCTGTACGATAGTTTGATCGAATCGATCCGCTCGAGGGTTCTATGGATCCTCATGGCCGGCTGGCTACTGATCCTTGCCGCTCTATTCCCACTATCGATTTCCGAAGAAGAAACCTACCGAGTGAGCTCCTCGGACTTGAACAATGCCAGAGGAATGCTCGATCAGCTTGCTCAAGCCTCCGCAGGGCGAGGAACACGAGCCCATCAAGCCGTCTATGCAAAACTCGATGAGTCCATGCAAGCAACCTTGCAAGAACGCTTGCGAACCCAAAAAAGGATCCCGATCGGTCAACTGGTCTCTTCGCTCAACGAAGTTCTCGATAAAGAGGATCTCTACACCAAGGATGCTTGGCCCACGGCCCAGAGGCGAGAGGAACTCAAGGAACTCATCGAGGATAAATCGAAACGACCCGACGAGTTGCAAAAACTCAACCGCAGGCTCATCGATCTGGCCTTCCCAGGCTCGATCCGATCGGCCACCGGACAAGCGACTTGGGTGACCTATGCCGGAATGAAATTCATGGATCCTTTGCCGTTTACCCTCCGGCAGATTCGACCGTTCATCGAGGCGACTCTCTTCCCGTTTATCATGTGGCTTGGACTCGGGCAAATCGCCATGATGGTAGCCATCGTGGTGACCGCCCCGATGATTCCGGACATGTTTCAGACCGGATCGCTCCATCTGCTCTTGAGCAAACCGCTCTCGAGAAGCCTGCTGTTTTTGAGCAAGTATCTTGGCGGTTGCATCTTTGTAGCGATGAACGTCGGAGTGTTCCTGGCTGGACTCTACATCTACGCAGGTGTTCAACTTGGCATCTGGAATCGCGGGATACTCTGGTGCATTCCCCTGTTTATTTTTTCATTCATGATCTTCTACAGCGTCTCTGCCCTGGTCGGACTGATCTGGAAAAACCCGATCATCTGCGTCGTGATCACCGCTTTGTTCTGGGGCATCTGCTTTACGATCGGAGTGGTTCGAGGATTCGCCGAAGGTTTTCTCAAAGGCCCTCCGACGATTCAATCGATCGTAGCTGTAGGAGACGTTCCGATCACCGCCAACCAACAAGGCCGATTGCTATTTTGGAACGACAGCTTAAACACTTGGCAGGTAGGCTTCGGGGAAGTCAATGGGCAACGCGTTCTCGGGCCGATCATCGATACCAAAGAAGGCCTACTGTACATGGGACGATCTAGATTCGTTCCCTTCGGACTCGGTGGAAACGACACTGCAAGGCTCGATGTGGTCCGACTGCCAGAACTTGCCAGCGATCAAGACAAAGTCGCCCAACAAGAGGATCCGGCAGGTAAGAAAAAGAATCGCAAACTCTGGGACGACTCGAGACTCGATACGGCTCCAGAACTCCCCGCAGGAACGACCGATTTGATCCCTTGGAAAGACACCTTCTTGTCGCTGACCCCAGATGGCCTGTTCTGGTTTGATCGCGAGTCGGCCAGCAAAGCAGAACAGCAAAAGGTGTCCGTTTTGGGTTTCGATTTCAAGCTGCCGCAAGCAAGCGAAGCTCACAAGAAACTGACCGATGCGGATTGGGACTACCGTCGACCGATCGCAGCCAACGCCATTCCTGGTACCGAATCGATCGCTCTGGTGTCCAAAGGCAAATTGGTTCGATTCGATTTGGATGGTAAGAAGTTCAAAACCAATGGCAGCGTCGAACTGGACATCCCGGTAGAGACTGTCGTGAGTCTTGTCGTATGCGGCAATACAGCGATCGTTTGCCCCGACTCGATGACTCCCAAACTTGTAAATCTCGATGAAATGAAAGTCCTTGGAACGCTTGATGCCATCGGCGACAAGACCATCAAGCGAACGGCCAATGCCCCTGACGGGCGAGTTGCCATTCTCGATACTCAAGGGAAACTATGGGTCATCGATAACCCTAGCGATGCACCTGAGGCTTTCAAACCCATTGCCCCAAATCTAGTCGGCCAAGGCAATGTCTCCTCGATGGCTTTCGACCAAACAGGTCGCTTGTGGGTAGCCCACCATGTCAAGCAACTCGATGTGTGGGACAAGGACTTGAGCAGCTCGGACAAGTCGTTTAGACCGGCAAGAACCACGGCCGAATTCCTCTACGATTACATCATCAACCCGTTCTACATGGTAAACCCCAAGCCTTCGGCGATCCAAGAGACGATCCAATACGTTTTGAAGAACCCTCAAAACAAAATCAGCGCTGTCGACCGTGCCGATTTGGATATTCCCCAAGTCGTCGCCGATCCCTGGCAGCCGATCTGGAGCAACGGGATTTTTATCGCCGTGATGCTCGCGGCCAGTTGCTGGCTCCTTTATCGCCAGGACTTGTAGGCAAGAGCCATTGAGCTGAGAATGCTTTCTGTGTTATTGATGGACTTTTCGACCAGACTTTGTGCAAATCAACCCCTGTTGCGTCGCCCCAAGCGACGTTTTCAATCATGAGCAAATTCAGCATCATTCCCGACGGTAAAGACCTCCAATCCTTGGGCCGAGACTTGAAATTCTACCCGGTGGAAAACGATTCACCCAAAACACTTTCCAAAGAGCAGATCGCTCACTACAACACCCAAGGCTACATCGCACCCTTGGATGTGTTTTCGAAAGACCAGATCGAATCGATCCGCAAGTATTTCGACGAGCTCCTCGAGAAGGTCGTCGCAGAAGGGGGCAACAGCTACTCGATTTCCTCAGCGCATCTGAAGTACGGGCCGGTTTACGATATCCTCACCGAGCCTAGGATCGTCGCTTACGTTTCTGATCTTTTAGGCCAAGACGTAATCGCCTGGGGCTCCCACTTTTTCTGCAAGATGCCTCACGATGGCAAGACCGTTGCTTGGCACCAAGACGCCAGCTACTGGCCTCTTTCCCCTTCGAAAGCTGCCACCGTTTGGCTAGCGGTCGACGATGCCGATCAAGAAAACGCTTGCATGAAATTTGTCGCAGGATCGCATCACTTCGGACACATGACGTATCGCGAAAGCGATAGTGCCGAGCACAATGTACTCAACCAGTCGATCGACAACGCCGAGCAGTATGGCCAAGTCGTCTACGATGTGCTCAAGGCCGGCCAGGTTTCGATTCACAGCGATTTGCTACTGCACGGATCGGAGGCCAATCTTTCACCAAGACGTAGATGCGGACTGACCTTGAGGTATTGTTCGGCGAGCGTCAGGGCAGGCATGCAGTGGAACGAAAAAGGAATCCACGTTCGAGGCAGCGATTCGACTGGCCACTGGTCGAATAATCCGCGGCCAGAAAGAGTTTTTTAAAGCAAAGCCGAATCGCAAGCACCCAAGCATCGGACCGAGTCGCACTTGCGGCGGCGATGAAGGTTCAGTCCGTGAGCGGCGATTAAAAGGACACCACCTAAGGGGGTCATCCACGGTTGAATCGATCCGATGCCGGCCAGCTGCACGTTAGCCGCATCGGTTTGCTCATGCTCATGCTCATGCTCATGCTCATGCTCATGCTCATGCTCATGCTCATGCTCATGCTCGTGAGCCGATGCAATTGTGGACTCCTTTGAACAGCAAGCACCGTCGCAAGCTCCCGTGGAAACTCCGGCGGTGTGCGAGTGCTCAGAGCAGCATTCATCGGGCAGAAAGAAAGCTGCACTGAGGATCAGTCCGAGCCCTAGGCTCGATAGCGACAGGATTCGGTAATCGCGAAATTTCAAAAATGCCGGCCAGATTGCCATGACGACGATACCGCAACAGATTCCTGCAGCGACTTTGTGGAACCAAGGACTAGCCATCCACTCGGTAAACTTTAAAGCAGGCAGGGTCGCAAGAAGAATCGGAGTGGCCGCGCAGTGGATAGCGCAGGCGACGGAAGCGAAAATTCCTAAACGATCCTTCCAAGATCCCATCGAGCTTGTTCCAATTCGTCCTAGTTGCAGTTCTTGTGAGTCGTGTGCATTCATCGTCCTGGTATTCTAAACAAAAGAGTTCTATTTGCAATCCGATTGCGGAAACATAATTTTGAAAATGATGGCGGCGTTAAATTCGGATTTTCCAGAACCCTTGGCCCCAGATCGCTTGGCCAGGAATCTAGAGGTTGTGCGTCAGCAGATGGCCGACGCTTGCAAAATGGCAGGTAAAACCCCGGGTGATGTGACCTTGGTGGCTGTCACCAAGACCGTCAGCGAACAGACTTGCAATGATCTGGTGAGCCTCGGTTGCCTGGATCTTGCCGAAAATCGTCCGCAAGTCCTTTGGGAGAAATCGGACTTGGTGGATCCGAAGGTCCGTTGGCACTTTATTGGCCATTTGCAGAGGAACAAATCGCCTCGGACCGTGCCGCTTCTGCACACCATGCACGCACTGGATTCGCTTAGGCTCGCCGAGCAGTTGGCCAAAGACTCCCAGCCTCAGAAGAATCCATCGGGCAAAAAACTCCGGGTGCTTCTGGAACTCAACGTCACGCAGGATCAAAGCAAGACGGGTCTAAGCCCCCAGCAGGCCCAAGAGGTTCTCGAAAAATATGTTTCCACACCGTTATGGCAGGAGCGATTGGATCTATGTGGTCTGATGGGAATGAGTAGCTTGCAAGGGGACAGCGATCTGACGCACCGCGAGTTCGAATCGATACGAGTGCTCAGAGACCTCTGGCAAGACACCTACAAAATTCCGCTACCTGAGCTTTCGATGGGCATGAGCGACGATTTTCAAATCGCGATCCAAGAGGGTTCGACGATGGTTCGAATCGGATCGCTTTTGTATCGCTAAAGAATTAAAACACTCAACCATAGTCGCAGGCACACTCCGTGTGCCGCTATCAAGACTAGGTTTCTCGGGTCACAAAATCAGGACACTTCGGATCGGTATTGTCGAAAGGCTGCGGGAAGAAAATCGATTAGATCTGTCGGGAGTGTGCTAGGGGTTCCTAATTGAGCATGTGCCAAATCGCCAGCAAGTCCGTGCAGGTAGACTGACAAGACGGAGGCTTCAAAGGGTTCGAGCCCTTGGCAGAGCATCGCCACGATCATTCCTGTAAGAACATCCCCGCTGCCGCCGACGGCAAGGCTGGGGTTTCCGGTGGTGTTGCGGTATTGGCGTTGTCCGTCGGTGACCAACGTTTGATGGCCCTTGAGGACGATCACCATGCGAGTTTTGAGAGCCAGTTCGATCGCGGATTTTTGTTGATCTTGGGGTTGGTTTGTAGGGATCTTCGAGAGCCTTGCCCATTCTCCTGGATGTGGGGTCAGGACACGGGTTCCTTGGATCGATTCCCATTGGGGTTGGGTTTCGGAGATAGCATTGAGGGCATCGGCATCAACGACCGCCGAACCTGGCCATTTTTGAAATACATCGACGATCATTCGGTCTTGGCTTGATTCACGCCCCAAGCCTGGACCGATGCCAAGTACAGTACCCGGAGCGTATTTCTTCAAAATCTGCTTGGACGCCGACTCAGCAAGATATCCCTTGCTTACCTCATCGAGAGCCATAGTCATGGCGCAAGGAGTCGTTGACTGGACGATTTGTCGGGTATGCGATCGAGCGGCCACGGTCGTCAGTCCGGCACCGCAGCGTAAGGCGGCTAGGGTGGCAAGGGTGATCGCTCCGGACATACCTGGTCCGCCACCGACAAGCAGCGCGTGACCAAAGTCACCTTTGTGGGAGTGCAATTCCCTGACGGGGAGTTTTGGTAGGAAAGAGCGATTCGAATCGGTCATGGATTTACAGTGGGGTTATGTGGATTGTGTCTGGGATACAGTTATTTTAGTCAGCATGAATAAATTTCTAAACCGCTGATGAACACTGATGAACGCTGATGCAGTGCCCGACCTGACCGCTTGGCCCCCTTTCGCCACCGGGGCTTTGGCCGGGGGAGAAAGGGCGGGGGGATAGAGGGGGGACCGCGCGTAGGGCTGTTTGGCTGTTTTTTAGAACATCTAACAAACACTAATATTCGCTAATAAGGAACAATACAACCGCTGATGAACGCTCATGAAAGCTGATAAAGCCCAAACCTGACCGCTAATGAACACTGATGAAAGCTGATACCGAACTCAAGCCAACCGGTTAAGATTCTTTGGCTATTGCCCGAAGGCCTAATGCCCCTTTGGCCACCGGAGCTTTGGCCGGGGCGGAAGGGAGCCCTTGCGATCGGCGAACTCTATGGTAGCGGCGAGGGTCGTAGGGGCATGAAATGCTACCGATATGCCGACCCGCTGGGCCTGAAAACCCAAGCAGCCATCAAGGGCGGTTATCAATACCAGGAGGTTCCCAATGCTGCGGATTAAACGAAATACTCTGCTTCAGCAGTTTTTCTCGGCCTCTGCATCAGCGTTCATCAGCGTCTATCAGCGGTCAGGAAGCAGGCTTTAGGCTGGAGGCGATAGGCTTTAGGGGAACAGCCAAACAGCCAGGCGCGGTTGAGGTGGACTAGCTCTCATGATGATGAGCGATCACACGGTGGAGTGTACTGACAATGCCCGACGCTCGCGCTCGTCGGCTAACAAAGCGAATGCTCAGCGGTTCTTCTTCGGACGCTGCATCAGCGGTTGGCTTGCCCCACAGCGGAAATGAAAAAGGGCCCGAAGAATGGATTCTTCGAGCCCCCCCACACGCTACTCAAGCTTCTGGCCGCTTGAGGAACATCACTTGCAATCTTCAAATAGAACGCTTGGCCTACACGCCAAAACACCCGGTCTTTGGCTCAGGATTCGCCCCGTCGAATTTGTTTTGTTAAAATAATAGACAGTCGGCAACCCTCCCGCTTCATTTTTCCCAAAACCTATCCGTGGCAGCCAAAACAACCGGAAAATCCAAGTCCGAAGCGATCCCCCACGCTTTTGAATTCCTGGCAATCAAGGACCAAAGCGAACTTCCAGCTCTCGTGATCGCCCTAGGGCCAGACGATTTTCTACGCCGTGAATCGATCGAACACGCCCTGAAACTTGCCAACGTCGATCCGATGGGCATCGCCCGCTTCGAAGGCGAAGAGGCTCAGTGGCGGGACGTCAATGACGAACTTTCTACCCAAAGCCTCTTCGATGCCGGCGGACCCAAAGCGGCGTATATTCGCAAAGCCGATCCGTTCGTCTCTTCGCATCGCGATCCCATCGAACGATGGGTCGAGCAATCCACCCCAGGCTCTACCCTCCTGCTGGATATGCAAACCCTAGCGTCAAATACTCGACTCTACCGCCTGGCGCAAACCAAAGGCTTTTTGATCGCAACTGCCGAAAAAAAAGGGAAAGAACTCCAGTCTTGGATCTCCCACTGGGCTAGCTATAAACACAAAACCAATCTTACCGACAAACAAACGGCTCTGATCGCGGACCGCATCGGATATGTCTGCGGTCTGATCGATTGCGAACTAGCCAAACTCGCCCTATTCACCGATGCAAAGGGAAAAATTTCCGACGCCCGCATCGATGAACTCGTCGGTGGCTGGAGAACGCAAACCGTTTGGAAACTCACTGAGGCTGTCGCCGACGGACGGATCGCCGAAGCGATCGAGGGGGTTGATAAACTGATCATGTCAGGTCAATCGGCCATCGGTCTAGCCGCCCAAATGTCTTGGAGCATGCGACGCTACGGGGTCGCTGCAACTTGGCTCGATCAACAAAAACGAAATGGCAACGAAGGTGCGTCGATGAGCGATGCTCTCGGCCAAGCCGGATTCCGATACGATGTGTTCAAAGAGGAAACCAGGCTCAAAAGGATCGGTTGGAACAGGGCCAAAGAGATCCTCGGTTGGTTGGTCGAACTCGAAAAAGGACTCAAAGGTAGCCATAGCCAAGAAGACCGCGCACGGCTGGCCCTCGAGAGATTCATTTTTCGCTTCCGATAAGCTATCTTTGAGCCTCAATCGAATCAAACTTCAATTACAATCCCTCTGAGAAATCCATCGTCGCTTGAAAAAGCGTTCGGTGTCCAGGGCCTGCATACTTAGGGTTTGCAATGAACAGAATCCGAAAACGACTTCCTGCGGTCTTTCATGCGATCAAGTGGCTGCTGTGCCTGACAATCTTCTGCGAGGTTTGCTCGCTAAGCAGGGCTCAAGACTTTTTTACTTTGAAAGTCCCCGGGACTCCGACCGAGTCATCCGCCAGGATCAGTGCCGAGGAATTGGTCGTCCGAGACAACTCCGGTCAAACAACTCTCTACTCTCGATTGCGCCGATACGATACTCCCGACGGCCAATTCATCGGATACGGATCTCGGCAAGCACAACGAGTGATCCTATGGCCGACGGCCAACCAAGGCAACATGCGTATCGGTACACTCTGGAACCCCAATGACACAGCCCAGGGTGATGTCAGTAAAACAGTTCTGCTTTCAGCAGGCGATGAAGGCAATCGACTGTTCATGCGAGCCAATAGGCAAGGTCAACTGCAATTCATACCTAACGCTCCAAACGGTGCCCAAGTCGATGATGCCCAAGGAGCTTGGATGATCACCCCAGTTGGTGGTGATATGGTTCGTATCCAGCAGTCGATCGGTAATCAATGGCTTGCACTCAGCGCCGAGGCTCAGCAACCGGGTAATTTTGGCAATGGTGTCCTGGCCCAGCGAGGCCAGCGATCCCAGGTTCGGTTGATGGGAATCAATAACTCGATCGCTCAGTGTTGGCGGTTGCAGCAGTTCAATGGCGGCTACTGCTTTGAAAGCGTCTTGGTACCTGGCTGTGGATTGACCTGCGTGCCTAACAATGGCCTTTGGTTGCAACCGATCCTCTATTCACCCTGGCAAATCTGGTGGCCACAACAACCCGCCTTTGCCCTGCCTCAACCAGGCTATCGCGTGGTCTCCGAGCAAGTGATCCCTAATGCATCACTACCTCCGGTATCGCTCCGGATCGCCAATACCCACAGCGACGGCCTACTGGTTCTCTTGGCCGATCGTCGCAATCCGGCTGCCGCAAAAAAACTCAGGATCCCACAAGGAGGTTCCCAGACGGTTCAGCTCGAGCGCGATAGCGGATCGACGATCGTTCAAACGGTCGAGTGGCGGGACGGGTTTGGCAATTGGGATCGACGAGAAATCCAAATCCCCGTGCCTCCGGTAGCACTCTACGATGTGAGTGTCTATGAGGAGTTCCTCCAGTCGATCGCTATCGATGCAACGGGCAAGAGCCCCAATGTGATCGAAGACATCAACTACCAGCCCCGCAGCGTTGGCTTCTTGCTGCTGCCACCTGGGGATCAGTTGCAAGACAATAGTGTCATCGACGTTTACCGAGCTGCCGCCGACTCGCAAAATCCCGGTGCCGTCCGCCGACTGGCCCCAAGCGACTACAACCGCAGTTCCTCTCAAGGTCCCCCGAAAGATCCTTTGAAAGACCTCCTCGAACAAATCCAAAGTAAGCGAGGCGCGTTTTGAGCGACGGGCTTTCGGGAGAAGAACCTCAAGAGCATCCGATTTACTCCGATGTACCCATCGGTCTGCCTAAACGCCGCAAGAGTCTGATCTCTTTTCGCCGTGATTGGCCCCTGATGCTCTTGCTAGGTATCCTTTTGGCAGGTTGGATCCTCTATGCAGTGATCCTTCCTCCACTTGATATTCGGCGAAAAATCGCAACATCGAGATGGAAGTTCAATCCAAGAGATCCAGAAATCTCTTTTGCGATTTGGTTTGTAAGAAGGACGGTCGAGTACTGGTTTGTCTTCTGGTTCTTTTACCTGGGTGCAAGTATCGGCAGTTTTATCAATGTCGTTGCCAGCAGAACACCTCAGAAGAAGACCATCGTCTCGCGTGGTTCGCACTGTCCGTTTTGCGATAAACCCTTGAACATGATCGACAACTCGCCGGTCTTCGGATGGGTGCTCCTGAGGGGCCGATGCCGAGCCTGCCGACTGCCGATCTCGCCTCGCTACTTGATCATGGAAATCATTGTCGGTCTGATCTTTGTCGCAATCGGTGCGATCGAACTCATCGGCAACGGTATCAATCTGCCTTACCGCGACTGGCGATTCGGTGCCGGGATCGTATCGACGGTGTTTTTTCCCAAGTGGGATCTGATCGGAGCTATGATCGTGCATCTGAGTTTCTTTGCCATCGCAGTGATGCTAATCGGAACTCAAATGCAACGCTTGAAATTTCCAAAGCTGCCACTGTTTGTCATTTTGGGGATCTACTTTGCAAGCTGCATCGCCAATACAACCCTCCTGAGAGTTCGTTGGACAGAACCCTGGGGGGGGCGATTCCTAAGCAATACTTCGCAATACAGCGAACGCGTCATCACCTCTGGTTTGGGGGCTTTGGCCGGAGTGGTTCTTGCATTCCTTACCAGCCAAGTGCTGAGCCGCTACTACTTCCAAGCTTCCGATCCAGCAGAGCAAGATCACCAAGACCGCCCGAAAAACGATGGATGGATTTGGCATTGGACGATTCTGCATCTGCTTGCAGGAGCCTTGTTCGGCTGGCAAGCCATCGTGCTTGTGAGTCTTGTCGGCAGTCTTTTGGCCATGCTTGCCTGCGGGTTTCTTTCGAGAAGGAAAAGTGATTGCGATCCGGTTTTCCCACAGCGGGTTATTGCAATGGCTATTTGGACCGGTACGCTATTTGTTCACGTCTGTGCATGGAGATGGATCGTAATGGCCTGGAATTGATATCCATCCTATTTGTCTTGTTTTCTCTCCAACGACCGGCATCCATGATCAGGCCGGCTATTTGAAAGGTTTCAATCGTTATGAATCAACTGCTTGCAAAACAAACTCGCAGTGCCACTTGGGCTCGGCGCGCCATGTTCTCCTTGGCATTTCTAAGCGGCTCGTCACTGGCCGATAAAGCGATGGCAGAGGTCAAACTGCCGAATATCTTCGGCGACTCAATGGTTCTGCAACAAAAGCAAGAGAACAAGATTTGGGGTAAGGACAACCCAGGCCAAGTTGTCACGATCAGTGTCGGTGACAAAAAGGTAAGTGCTACGACCGATGCGGCTGGGAATTGGGAAGCCAAGTTGCCTGCCATGGAGATCGGAGGTCCTTTAACCATCACGGTTGCAGGAAGTTCTACCAAGACGCTCTCGGATGTGTTGGTCGGAGAGGTATGGGTTTGTTCGGGTCAATCGAACATGCAATGGTCGGTCGCTCAATCCAACGATCCAGACCTTGAACGACTCGCTGCAAACTTTCCCAAGATCCGCATGATCAACTTTCCACAGACAGGATCGCAAGAGCCCATCTGGAGTCACGATGACCGCAAATGGATGGTCTGCAACCCAGAGAACAATCCCAAGTTCTCCGCAGTAGGTTATTTCTTTGCAAGACAAATCCATCAGACCACCGGTGTTCCTATCGGCATGATCAACAACGCTTGGGGCGGATCGGCATGCGAAGCGTGGGTCAATCTCGATGTTCTCAAGGCCGACGGACACTTCAACAAAATGGTTGAAAACTGGTCTGCCAACGCTGACAAATTCAAAACCTTGAGCGACAAAAAAGAACGATCCAAGGAAGAAGAAGATCAATTCAAAAACCTCGGTAATCAGATGCGGGGAAATCAGCGTCCTGCGAATATTTACAATGGCGTGCTCAAATCTCATCTTGGCTACGGCATCAAAGGGGCTATCTGGTACCAAGGCGAATCGAATGCCGGACGTGCCTATCAGTACCGCGATTTGTTCCCGCTGATGATCCAGAACTGGCGTAAAGAGTGGGGGCAAGGCGACTTCCCGTTCTATTGGGTTCAGTTGGCAGACTTTAAAGCCGAACCCAAAGAACCAGGTGAAAGCGATTGGGCTGAACTGCGTGAAGCTCAAACGATGACCATGGATAGACTGCCCCATACTGGCCAAGCGGTCATCATCGATATCGGTGAAGGCAAGGATATCCACCCGAAGAATAAAGTCGATGTCGGACGGCGATTGGCTCGCTGGGCATTGGCCAACGAATATGGTATCCCCGTCGACCATCAAAGCCCCAGGTACGCTTCGATGCAAGCCGACGGCGATGGAATCGTCCTGAGCTTCAATCATTTGCCAAGCGGATGGCGACCCTTCGACGTCAACGAACCGATCGGCTTTACGATTGCAGGCGAAGACAAGAAGTTCTATGCGGCAACTGCTAAAATCGTCGATGGAGGTAAGATTCGTGTTTCGAGTCCGAGTGTAACCAAACCAGTCTCGGTGCGGTACGCTTGGGCCGATAATCCTGTCTGCAATATGTTCAGCGCCGCAGGCCTGCCACTGACTCCCTTCCGTACCGACGACTGGCCAGGAGTCACTGCCGGTCGAGAGTAATCGCAGTCGGATCAGTCGGATGATCAGTCAGATCAGTCAGATCAGTCAGATCTGACTGATCCGTCGGAGAGCATTCGCTGTCTTCTAGATCGCAAGCTCGGATCGCCCTGAGTCTCTTTCAATTCCTCTCGCAACTCAGCGTCGGTCCTCCTCAATGACTGCTCGTACCGCCCCCAGTTCCAAGAGTAATCGATTCCCGCTAAGACCAACCAGCCTAAACCTAAATACCAACAGAGCCCAACCAGAAAGTCCCAAAGAGCCTTAAATCCAGCCTCTAGTGGCAACTCGCTCCAAGACACCCATTCGGTTAGACGACTGCTGGCACCCCATCCAATCACCCCAACAATCAATGCCAACTTGAGCAGCCCGCTCAGGACCGATACCCAAGCATCGGTATTGAGCCATGCGTCAAATCTCGGCTTGAGTCGTCCTGAGTCCCATGCCAAGCGATCCGGACGAAAACGAAAGCCCGCTTGAGCAAAATGCACAGCCATAGCGACGCAGAAAAGACCCGCAAAGAGCGGTACAATGGCCAATGCACCTTGGATCGCGCAACGCCATAGTCCTTGGTGCCAATCCATGGCTGCTTCATGTCCTAAGCGAACCTGATCTAACCCTTGATCGAGCATTCCCGAGAGCACGCTAAACGAGTAGGGTCCGGCCCATTGCAACATCCCGACACCCGCAAGCCACGTAAGGGCAACGGCCCACTCTTGACTCCGTGGGAAGACCCCTTCTTGGTTAGCCCGGCGCCGTCGAAGTGCCGTCGCTGGATGTTTTTTGCTCTCGAGTGATTCAGCCATCTTTACCCACCGCCGGACTCCTTGAAGTCGATGAGTCTTTCGAGGAACTCCACTGTTGCGGTTCGAGTACCGTCCGCTGGGTCTTGTCCATCCAGATGGCTATCTCATGTTGAAACAGCCAACCCATGGAGCTTATGGATAAGAGTAATCCCCAAATCAAACCGACGACTTGCACCGGTCCGCCGATGGCATAGTTATCCCATGCTCTGAGGGCTCGCATGATCCAGGCTTTTGCAACACCCAATAAGATAATCACCACGGCTGCTGGCAATGCGATTCGAACAGCAATCGATAAGGCTTGTCCAAAGTGCAAGGGAACTTGATAGAGCAACTCCTCTGCATCGAATCCCGATCCCAGAGGAAACCGATCAAAGCTCTCGAAGACGATTTTCAGCGCCCATCGATGCCCACCGCAAAGGACAAACAAGATGCCAGCGATCCAAGCCAACGCACGTTGAACCTGGTTGGAAACGCCTGTTTCATCCGAAGTGTCGTCGAGGCTTATTCCGGTTAGATCGGCAAGAGAGCTACCTATGGTCTGAAAAGCCGATAAGAAAAGATGGATGCTCAGCGCAATGGCTGCTCCAAAAAGTAACTCGCTAGTCAAGATCCCCAATCCGACTCCGATTGTGCTTGGAATTTCGATTGGCAATTGTTGACCCATCAGAGGTGTGATGGATAGGCAGACCATCGAGAGCAGTAGGCCACGGAGCATCCACGACACAGCACCGAAGGAAAAAGGAGGCAAAGTGGCAAGGATTGGCCCCAGTCGCATGGCCAGGCACACATAGCACCACAAGACGCTCTCTAGTCCCAATGCAGCGATCGCGTTCATGGTAGGCCATTACCCGAAACGACCGTAGGTATTTCCAAGATTCTTTCTTTGGAGTATCCAACGAGCCGATCGGCCATCCAAGGCAACAGCAGCATCAGGGCTAAGCCAAGCAAAATCAAACGCGGGATGATCGCTACGGTTGAATCTTGGATCTGCATGGCTGTTTGCAACATCCCTAGGATCAATCCGACGAGCAATGCGATAAGCAGCAATGGACCTACAATCAGCAGTGCCTGAAACAACGATCCTCGCACTAGATCCACAGCGTCTTGAATGACCATCTTTTCGAATCTCTATAGCGTAGGGCCGACGGTTCCAAAGCTATCGAGCAGCATTTGCACGACAAGCCGCCAGCCATCAACCAAAACAAACAACAGCAACTTAAAGGGAATCGATATTGTCGCGGGTGATAATTGCGATAAACCCATCGAAGCGATGACCGCAGCGATCACTAGGTCTAAGACAAGGAAGGGTAAGTAAATCTGAAAGCCCATCAGGAAGGCGGTTTTCAACTCGCTGAGCATGTAAGCTGGCAGTAGAACGATCAGCGGCACACTTTCAAAATTCTCTGGTGGGGTCGTGTTCGGGGAATATCTGCTGTAGAACAAATGAACATCTTCGTAATTCCCAGCCATCGCAATTTGTCTGGCCATGAAACGATGCACCGGCGCGATACCACGTTCCCAGGCCTGGTCGGCCCCCATCGTACTGTCTTGGGCGGTGTAAGGCACGATGGCATCGTCGTAGACTTGTTTCCAAACTGGGCTCATCACAAACAAGGTGATGAACAACGAGATGCCGCTTAAAACCTGAGTCGGAGGCAATTGCTGGTTGCCTATTGCTTGCTTGAGAACACCCAAGACAATCACAACCCGAACGTAACAGGTTGTCATCAGAATCGCTGCCGGTGCAGCGCTGAGTAGAGTCAGCAGCAATAGTGTTTGGATCGACTGCGAGAGCCCTTTAGGGCCCACCCATTGCTCGACACCCTGAAGCCAACTTTCACCTTTCTTAGAATCATTCTTGCTCAGACGCTCGATCGTCTCAGGCAATACCGGTTGGGCTAATGGTCGAAAGACTTCCGGCTCTCTTTGCCCGGCAATTTGTCCTGATGCAGCCGGTTGCACTGAACTTGGTGCGGTTGCATTTCGCTGCCCGAGCGATCGACTGATGTGCGAATCGGATCCTCTGGCAGTGTTCGATGTTGGAACGGGATTCGATCCGGTCTGACCTGAGACTCTCGAAACATCGATTCCTGCGATGCAAAGTGCGCAGGACAAAGCTGCATAGCGCAGCATGATCCTTCCAAGCCGCAGGTAGCCTAATTCCGATCGATCATGGTGCCGCTTGCTCGTCGCGTTCATCCCGCAGATGTACAGGATTTTGAAGCAGCAACGCAAGACAACCTGAGAGGCCAACACCGGCCAAAGCGTACAAAACAGCATGCAAAGGGATCAGGAAACGCCCCCCCGTTTCGTACAGAAAAGCGGTCGTCAAACTGTCGGCCAGAAAGATGCTAGCTAAGACGACTCCTTGGCGTCGGCAGCTTCGCCAGATCCAAATCAGCCCGAGGATGGCTGAGAGTTTCCAAACGATATGGTCTAATCGCCATGGCCCCCAATGCGATGCTAGCCGCATGGCAAAGAGCTTAGGAAGATCTTGCCAGTGCAAGGCGATCCAATCCCAAGTCTCGGCGCTGGCTCGGTCGGCCAAGGCGACCTCGCGTTCGATGGCAGTCCAGTTGTCCGAACCAGCAACACCATCGAGTTTTAACTGCATCGCGATTTCTGCATCGGCATGCCAGTTGCCCCAGTCGGCCAGAGCCTCGTCACTGTATCCCCCACGAAGGCTGGCTGCCCCCTGGGATCCCAGGGGCATGAGTCTGCCAGTAAGCACGCAGTTGCGAATCCACCATGGTGTCACGACAAGCGATACAGCAAGCAGAAAAACACAGGGTATCAGCCACCATCGAGCTTGATGTGGAGATGTTTGGTAACTCACTAGAGTTATCCCTAGGGCAACGAAAGGCAACCAAAAAACAAAGACCGATCGAAACAGCACAACGAGGCCTAAGACGACTCCTGCTGTAAAGATCCAGTGCAATCGTTGGGGGTTTTTCGCCCATTGCATCAAAACACTCACCGCAGTTGTGACTCCCAGGAGAGCCAAAGGCTCGGTCAGGAAACCATGCAAGTAAGTTCGGATGGTCCGATCCATGATCGCCAGTCCAAGTGTCACTAGGAAGCACACAGCATAGGTCCATGACCCCCGCTGGGTTTGCTCGGCAGTGGGTTTAAAAATGCTGCCGATCCAATTCCGAGCAAGCCAGACAGACAGAACGCCCGAGAGCGTTAGAGCCACCACCGAGAGCCAGCGGACAGCAGCAAAAGCGTTCGGTCCTCGCGGAATGACTCGATAGATTTGGCTGATGAGAAACGGGAGGGCAGGGGGGCGCGAAGTCGTCGGTCCTGGCCAATCGCGTCGCTGCAACTGAGTGTACTGTGCCGATGCATCGCAATCCAGATAAGGAGCTTGCCATTGTGGATCCTGCCAAGCGAACTCAAAGCCGGATCCTGTCGATAGGCTGTAGGCAATCGACTCGTAATCAGGTCCATCCCCGTGGGGCAATGCAGGTGCATCGATACCGCCAAATCGAAGTAGCGAATAAGCGTTTACGGCAAACAGGACAAAGGCAGCTAGTGCCAGCGTTGTCCACTTGGATGGGAAAACCGATGGCCTAGGTTGCTCGGTAGTCACGGTCGATTAGTAACGTCCACGAAGGCTGTTACCTCCAGCGACCCCGGGCACGATGGCTCCGGGGGTTCCACCCGGTAAGCCTGCACCTGGTAAGCCTGTACCCGGTAAGCCTGTACCTGGAACCGTTGCACCCGATAAGGCTCCACCGGGTAGCGCTGTTCCTGCCGGGCCGATTGCAGCGGCACCGGGCAGCGTACCTGCACCGCCAGCGATCGCAGACGGGGTAAGTTGTGTTGAAGCAGCACCACGGTATTCGATCACCAAAATGGCGTCCTGTTTTTGGAAAGACAAATCGGGCAGGATTCGATTGATGCCAAACAAGCCGCTAGCGCCACCTGTAAGAAGCGTGTTTTGTTGATTGACAACCGGTGGAGCGATCACTCCGCATGAGAGGATCAGCATATGGTCTGTTGGCCATCGAAATCTTTCGGCCAAATCCCAGGATATCATTTGAGGAACTTCCACTTGATAAGCCCCACCAGAGCCGGGAACTTCAAGCGGTACGGGATTCATCTTCTCAACTTGATCCACATTGCATTTGAGCATCATGTCCATGGTGTTGCCATCGAGGCTCAGTAGAGGACTAAAGACCATCCGGTAACCCTCTTGGACTTCACCATAAGTGGGTGTCAATGGTGGCCAAGCCGACGTGGTATTGGGGCTGTATTCCCGCAAATAATTCCTCGGTTTCATCTGTTCGATGACTTGCGTTTGGCCTTGAACCATCCGCAAGTCGACCGATTGGACTTCGCGGACATCTTGGCGTTGGCGAAGCTGTGCCATGACGATGGCACCGTTTTCCTTGGGCATGAGCCAAGCCGAGACACCTGGGGAGCGAGCAGTGGCTGAGCGCATCAGCGGAAGGGCTTTGGATCTCCAGTTCGGGTTCCCGATGGTGATCAGACGCAGAGAGTAGACTTGGGGCTCATTGATTCCGTTGACGAAGCGTTCGTAGACTTGTGCGACTACTTTTTGCATCCCTGCGTTGTGGTAGACACGCAAGGTGGTGCGGTCGGCCGTGAGGATGCCGATGGGCTCTTGGAACCAAAGATCGCTTCCTGTCTCGCGAATAATCCAGTCGATGACAGCTTGTTGCGGGCGATCGACATTTTTCAGGGCTTGAGTGTAGGGTTTCAGGTCGTACTCGACCCAGTACTGGCCAGCGTCGTTGGGGAGTTCGAGTCGTTGATGGACTTTCATTCCCAGATTGTTTTGAGGGGGTACGTTAGGAGTTTCGTTGGCTGTATTGACCAGGGGGTTATTGCTAGGCTGTGTGGATGGAACCCCTTCGATGCTTGGGACGCGTGGAATCGGCTCGCTTGGTGGGTTGGCGGCAGTTGGTGGTAGAACCGGAGAGGTTCCGGGGAGAGGAACTCCGGGAATCGTTGGTGGTGGGTTTTGCGCTAGGCCGGGGGGCAAGCAAAGGGCCAGCAGTCCAAAGAGGGTTGCAATACCAACGAAGGCTTGTTTGGTTTTTCGCATATGCAAACTCTGGATCAAGAGCATGGAAAGGCCTCCAAGAAAAAAGAGGCTTACTCAGCAGGATTAGCAAAATGGGAGTTTGGGGACAATAGAGAAAACGGGGTTTGGCTGAACCGCACTCGATGATTTCGGAGAAATCATCGACACTTTTCGTTTAACCCGCAGCCAAGGGCGAGGAATTTGAATAAGCCCCCTCGGTTGTATCGTTTGGGGTCCAATCGGAGGAGACGTGTCATTCCTTCCTAGCGTTGGTTGGGCAATTGTGTACGAAGAGATTTTTTGGTGAGTCTTTACTCCTTCGATTCGAGCCCAAACGGAGAACAGTAGTGGGCTGAGTTAAATTCCTCGCCGTTGGCTGCGGGTTAAACAAAATCCGCAGCGACTGCGTTTTTTGGGCTCTGCATTAGCGTTGATGAGCGCTTATCAGCGGTTGAAAAAGAGGGCTTCACCATCATCTTCATCGCGCCGGCCGCTCTGGCAAGATCGAACTTTCCGGTTGGAGCAATTCCAATTCCGGCAAAGCTACCCTGATTTTGTCATGGGAGAAAATCACAGGAATCACCTCCTTAGAGACCGCCGCGTCATAAACCAACCCCAAGTATTTGTGGGCGGGGGTCGACAAGCGAAGAATCCAGCTAAATGTGATTACACCCAATCGTTTGAGCAATGGTAGATTTCTGTCCGCAATAATTTCCTCTTCACCTACTTCGATGATCCAGCGTTCGGCAGCAATCGGAAGCATTCCTAACCGTTGCAATTCTTTTAGGTCATGGCGAATCTCCGGTTGCTCCATATAACCATAATTGACAACTACGGAGTGGATGTCGTTTCCAAGCTTGAACACGCTATAACGCTGATCCGCCGGTATCGATGCTACAGAAGACTGATTGACATGCATCAGGACGACTTGGGCAGGTAATACGCCATATTTTTTCAAGAAGATCCGAAGCACCACTGGAACATAATCCTCGGTTGATCGAATTGGACGTGAGCACAGAAACACTGCGGCCCGATCGCTTTCTACCAACCGCCTGCGACCTTGGATCAATGACCTAGCCGCAGGGAGGTTTTCCTGAAGGGTGATCTCCAGGTCGTCGAGCATTTCGCGCAACGCAACAAGCCAATCAATCCTTTTTCCCTCCCTTACACCGAATTCATAAAACGCACTCGCCAGCGACTTTCGTCCCCATTGCCAAACCAGCATGATCGTGACTAGCAAGGATGCGACGAGCACCGGGAAATATCCACCGTGAAAGAGTTTCAGCAAATTGCTTCCGAAAAACAGTAAATCAATGATCAGAATTGGTGTGCATAAGAGATAAACCAGACTGATTTTCCACTTCCAACGGTAAAAGGCAACGTAACCGAAAATGATCGTGGTGATGCCCATCGTTCCCGTAACCGCTACGCCGTATGCTGCTGCCAGATTGCCTGATGTCTGAAAGACGAGCGTCACAATCACACAGCCAAGAAATAGCGCCCAGTTCACGGCAGGAATGTAGACTTGCCCTGCGCCATGAGCATCGGTGTGAATGACTCGAAATCGGGGGGAGACGCCCAGTGCCGTAGCCTCCTTAACGATCGAGAACATCCCAGTGATCAATGCCTGGGAAGCAATAATCGCAGCTATTGCTGAGATAGAAACATCGGCGAATTGAATGATTCGATCAAACCATTCGATTCCGACCTGGGGTGTCAGAGCGTAGTAAGTGTTGCAACGCGCTGGGACTCCCTTGGCTAGCATGTAAGCGACTTGTCCGGCGTAGCAGATCAGTAGACTCGGCAGCACGACCATAAACCACGAGAACATCACGGGAATTCGGCCGGAATCCCTCGGTGGTAAACTCTCTCCTTCAGCTGTCGAAGAATTGCTTGATAGAGAGAAGTGCCCAATATCGGCAAACTTCGCCTCGCCTCCCGTGATCGCTAGAACCACCACCCCAAGGATTACCATGAACCCAAGTTGCGGAAAGCTGCGTAAGAACTCCAATGCGTAGAGCGGATTGAAAGCTAGGAAAACTTCTGGATGCGCGATGATCCACGGTGCACCTTTGAGTGCGATCCACGGGAACCAAATGCAAATCATGAACCAGCCAAACCATCCTCCAATCTTGCTTGTGCCTCGCCATTGGACTTTGAAAAGCATGACTAAGCATGCCAGTGTCACAAGAACTGCGTAAGACTGGCCAAGCGGTTCGAAAGCCCCGAGCATACTGATCGGAGGAGTGATGATTCCATCAGCAGCCAGAAGTGCGGCGGCACAAACCACCAGAAATCCAATGAGCCCACCAGCGAAAATCCGGCCACTATAACCTTTCAGCAGGCTCCAAAGAGCAAAAGTACCACCCTCGCCTCGGTGGTCCGCCCGCATGATCATCAAGTCATACTTAGCGGTCAGAAAAATAAGAGCCCAAAACACTAGGCTTAATTCACCTAGCAAGTCCTTTTCGGAAAGAAGGTTTCCACCTCCAGCAACCAGACTCGCAGCTGCCGCGTGGCCAAGATGGTCATTTCGAAGCAACACAGCTTCGCGGGTGATCTCCATGATGGTGTACAGTACTGACGTCCCGATGTCTCCGTAGACAGTTCCCGTTGCTTGACGGACTCGCGGCCAGAGTGGCGGCTGAGAAGTTTGCGCAGTTTTAGACATGTTCCAAATGCACCGCACCAGCTTGGTTAATCCCAAGTCGTCGAGTGCAATCCACAATTCCATAGCGCCAAAGACGACACGTCTTTTTCCTAGACAAAAGGAACACCCTTTCGTCGGCCGACGGGGTTAGCTGTCGGGCTAGGATTGGAAAAATCCCGCTTATGCAACAAGCCTAATTCGCTGTTTGCTAAGCTACGCCCCAAGCGAAGGGCTCAAAAGGATTTTGGGCCTCCGCAAAGTGTTGGGTCCCCCGTTCGCATTTCATGTCCCGCTGGAAATGGATGCGATTTGGCAGCGCCGATCTTCAGTAAGATAACCCCAAATTCTGAATCATCAATGAGCAATCATGCAGCAAACCCCTTCAGCAATCATTGGTTACCTGCGACTTTGTACACCCTTTGGAAGAGGAGGCTGCCGTTCTTCATGCACTTAGGGGGGCTTTTGGGCCATAGCGAGGTTGCGGATTTGTCGCGAGAAATTTCTGCAACGCGATTTTTGGGTTCTTCAGGATAGGATGTGCAGGTGGTAGGTTTACCTCCTGGTATGGGTTGTCTGTGGTTATAGTTAGCATGGTGATTCATGTCCGGCTAATGAAAGGATACTGTCCATGGCAGAATGAGTACGTCCCCTGATGGTGATCTTGTGTACTATTGTCATGCTATACACAAATCTGTTCGGTGACGGGGGATCGAGTTTCACTGAAGATTCATCGGACCCAGGAATGTACTATGCATACCCGACACCATTTTCACCGGCTCCATTTACCTTCGCGATTTGGTTGCCGATTTTTTTCGGATGTTGCGCGCTAGCCGTCTACCAGGCGTTGCCATCTCAGATTGCAAACCCTCGCCTCGATTTGTTCGCATTGCCGTATTGGCAGCTCTTTGGGTAGCCTTTGCATCCTCCGAAGTCGTGTCCAAGCAGTGAACGCTGGTCGAACTCGCTCAAGGCTGCCCGTTGGCCGTCCTCCCGATAACTCCAGTACACGCGTAGTCTTTCCATTCAGAATTATTGGGCCAAAACAGCGTATCACCCAATCCAAGAGCTCATTGAGTCCATTCATACGAAGAGTGACTATTTTGAAAATCATTGCAACTGGGAATACGAGGAAATCACTCTGACAAGAGACTCCGCTTTTGCCCGGGCTCGACTAGATATCTTGGGTTGCTTATTTGCATCGGGCGGCGCTCTGGCGCACTCGATGATTTCGGAGAAATCATCGACACTGTTTTTGAAATTTTTTTCCGCTCCCAGCCACATTTGGGGTCTTTAACGATAAGCCAGCGGTTTTTTGGTGTTTTGAGTCGAATCATCGGCTCATAACTCCATGGCTCTTGTTGATTCCTTGTCGTTTTAAGAAAGGTTGGATTTCAGATGAATCGAGTATTCTCAGCGTTGGTTTTGGTATGGGCATTGTCGGCTGTCGATGCGAGTGCGGGAATTGTGACATTCGGACAAGGGGCAAATCAGTTCTCGATGGAGTTTGTCACAATCGGTAATCCTGGGAATGCACCTGATACAACCGGTACCCCGAATCCCGCAGGTGCTGTTTCGTATGTCTACAGCATTGGTAAATTCGAGATTAGCCGGGGCATGATAATTAAATACAATGCGGCAATCGAAAATGCATCTCGTCAAATCACACTTGCGGACATGGCGGCTTTTGGAGGGAATGGTGCCAATAAGCCTGCCACGGGTGCGACTTGGTCTGCGTTGGCCCGATTCGTCAATTGGTTAAATACGAGCACTGGAGGTTATGCTGCTTACAAGTTACCTCTTACTGGTGGAGTGGATGACGCTTTGCAAGTTTGGACAGCCGCTGATATTGACGATTTCGATGCATCAAATCCCTTTCGAAGCAAGCGAGCAAGGTATTTTTTTCCCAACTACAACGAGTGGTACAAGGCAGCGTATTACAGTCCTAGCGGTGTTTACTACGACTACCCTACCGGTAGTGACACCGCTCCAACGGCGGTCGCAAGCGGCACGGTAGCAAATACGGCGGTGTATGGCGATCAATCCGGTCCAGCGGATGTAGACCAAGCTGGCGGACTTAGCCCATACGGTGTGATGGGCCTTGGGGGTAACGTGTGGGAGTGGGAGGAGACCAACTATTATTTTGAAATAATCAACACGTACTTTCTGTCTGATCGTGGGGCCCGCGGTGGCGAGTGGAGGAGCAACGCCGGAGACCTTTCATCTTCGATTCGCGAAGGCGGGAATGCGCACGCACCTTTTTATTACAACAACTTTGGGTTCCGAGTTGTTAGCCTATCACCATCTAACGCTGCAGTGCCAGAGCCTAGCACGATGATGATAGGGATGATCTTGGGATTGGGCGGGTTGCTTAGTAAGAGGCGGATGAAGCGGTAACACCTAGTCCTTTGGAACCTTTGATTCCATCCTCTAGGCGCGTCGCCCCGATGCGAAGCGCCTTAGCCCAAATATTCGCTATGCAATGCTTTTCGTTTAACCCGCAGCGACTGCTGTTTTTTGGGCTCTGCATTAGCGTTTATCAGCGTTCATTAGCGGTTGAAAAATCGGCGCATTGTTCAACCCGTAGCCAATATCCGAAGACGCTCAAAGCAAGGCAGAACCGTTGAGGTAACTGATTTGGGCTAGGTCTCCCACCAACGCAACGATGATTTCGGAGAAATCATCGACACTGGTCGTCGAGCACCGAATTTACTCGGGCTTCGATACCCAAATATTCCGATACATCACTGGATTCGAGTGGTCTTGCAAATACAGCGGACCGGCCTCAGGGGCTTCGCCACCGACTCCACCAGGTGTCCCACGAGGAAACTCCAAATCGTCGTGGATGACGACCCCATTGTGCCTAATGGTCACCCTGGCATTGGTGGTTTTCTGACCCTGTGCATCGAACTTCGCCGACTTGAAATCGATATCGTACGTTTGCCAACTCAGCGGCGGATAACACATGTTGAGTTTGGGGCTGGCGATTTGGTAAATCCCACCGCACTCGTTGTTCTCTCCTCGCAGCCCAAACGAATCGAGAACCTGCAATTCGTAACGACCTTGGATGTACACCCCGCTGTTTCCACGCCCCTGTCCAGAGTCGCTCGGCTGAAACGGTGTGCGAAACTCCAAGTGCAATCGATGATCCCCAAAGGCTTCCTTGGACTTGCAACCAACACCTAAGTATTTCCCGTCGACCAGCTTCCCACCTTCAAATTTCTCAGCGCTGCTTCCATCAAAGAGTACCAACGCCCCTTTGGGTGGTTCCATCCCTAACGTCTTGCTCTCTCGGATCACCTTGGTCAATTCACCAAGCTTCTTTCCTTCCGCATCGGTCACCGTCAACGTCTTGCCATCGATGCTAACGCTGTAGTCACCTTCCTTACCCTTGGCCAAGGCACTCTCTACCCGATCGACCTTGCACACACGTGTTGGCTCTTTGGAATTGAATCCATCGCCTGGCAAACCACCCTTGAGAAGGTGCACCTCGAGGGTCTTGTCTCCGGTCGCAATGACTTGAGCTCCCCAAGTCCCATCGAGTGTCCCAACGACCCCAAGATACTCACCTTGCAAGCGATACAAATCCCCGGCAGCATCGATGCTTGTGAATGTCTCCCCTGCTATCAAGCTCGAAACATCGAGCGACATTGCTACCACAGGTGCTGCCGTACCTACTGCCAAAAATCGTCGTCGATCCATTTGCTACTTGCCTCTCTTGTCTTTGAAACTATCAGCGATGTAATAACCTTGTGGGTGATTCCATGGATTATAACACATCAGGTCAACAATTCTTTAACCACACGCCCATGGATATCCGTTAGCCTAAAATCCCTTCCTCCATAACGGAAGGTTAATCTCTCGTGGTCGATCCCTAGCAAATGCAACAAGGTCGCATGCAAATCGTGGACATGCACCTTGTCCTGCTGGGCATAAAAACCAAAGTCGTCGGATTGTCCCCACGAAAACCCGGGCTTGATTCCCGGCCCACACATCCACCAGGTAAAAGCATGGGGATTGTGATCTCGACCGTTGTCGCCTTGCGCCGTCGGGGTTCGGCCAAATTCCCCTCCCCAAATCAGCAGTGTTTCATCGAGCAAGCCTCGGCGATGCAAGTCCTCGATCAGACCCGCAATCGGTCGATCCACTTGACCTGCTAATTCCGCATGCTTCTCTTTAAGCTCCGCATGCTGGTCCCAATACGCATGAGAGACCTGCACAAATCTTACTCCCGCTTCACTCAATCTTCTTGCCAGCAAACATTGTCTACCGAATCCATCGGTCGGCCCACCATCGATCCCGTATAGATTGAGTGTCTCTTGGGTCTCGCTATCGATTTGAAATCGACCGAGCGCTTCGCTCTGCATCCGATAAGCCAGTTCGTAGGTCTTCTCTTTGGCATCGAGTGCTTGAGCCAATGAGCCGCTGGGACCTAGGTGCTCCATTTCCCGTAGATAGTCCAGTTGTAATCGCTGCAATGGATCGGAGTGCTTAGGTACCAAGTTTTCAATCTTGGCCTCTTTACCAGATACCGCGATCCTGGTGCCCTGATGATTTGGCGGCAAGAACGCGGAACCGAAGTTCCTTACCCCTCCATGTCCAAGCGTAGGATTGATCGTAATGAAACTAGGTAGATTTGTGTTTTGAGTTCCCAGTCCGTAGCTGACCCAAGCTCCCAAACTCGGACGTACAAACGTATCGGTACCGGTATGAATCTTGAGCAATGCTCCTCCATGCGCTTCGTTCGATCCATGCAACGACTTGATAAAAGTCAATCGATCCACATGTTTGGCGACATTTGGAAACAAATCGCTGACCCAAGCCCCCGATTGTCCGTACTGCTTGAACTCCCAAGGACTCTTGAGCAGATTCCCCGTCTGAGCAAACTGGATCCTCGGTTTGGCTATCGGTAGAGGTTGGCCATGCAATCGCGTAAGCTCAGGTTTGTAATCGAAGGTGTCCACATGCGATGGCCCACCGTGCATGAACACGAAGATCACGCGTTTGACTCGCGGTGGAAAATGGCATCCGCTTGGCGATCCTTGTTCTTCGACGGCTCCACGGCACACAGAGCTCAAATCGTGTGTCAGCAGATCTGCAAGAGCCAGTCCACTTAGGCCCTGCGAGATCCCTTTGAGCCAACTGCGTCGTCTCATCTTCTACTCCACCCAAATGAATTCACGAAGCGAAAAAAGACTGTGAACCAGACTGCCTAACGCCTTGGCCTGGAGCGTTTTACGATGCGTTTGCTGGTCTACTCCCTGGGCAGGTTTGATCTGTGAACCCCAAAGCTCGATCGCTTGAGCCACGAAGGTTTGGGATCTTGTAAGCTCGCTGGTCGATGGCTCCCGCCCGAGTAAGCGTTTGAAGGCAATCGCAATCGCTTGAGATTCATCCTGCGAAATTTCAACTAGATCAGATCCCAGTTTTTCCGATGACTTCCAGACGATTTCGTTGTTCAAAAAGAAAAGCGACTGGCTCGGTACGCTCGTAACGGCTCTCTGCTCGATGTGGCTTGCGGGATCCACATAGTCAAAAATGGCAAAGGTATCGTTCAGGGCCGCTCGATTGATGTTCAAAAAGATACTTCGCTTGGCACTCTCCATTCCATGCACGCCTAGTGCCAAGCGAGTATCAAGCCTATCGGCACACGCAAGTAGTGTATCGCGTATGGGTTCCATCTCGAGCCGCTTGGGGCTGTGTTTCCAAAGGAGCCGATTTTCCGGATCCTCTGTGGCATAAGCGTCCGAGCGACTTGAGCGTCGATAGGTTGCCGACAAAAGGATTTCTCGATGCAACCATTTCAACGACCAACCGTGCTGGATCCAACGACTGGCTAGGTCATCCAAAAGCTCTTGATGGATTGGTTGTTCCCCTTTGAGTCCAAAGTTCGATGGCGAGCCGACGAGCGGCTGACCAAAATGCCACATCCAAATCCGGTTGACCATCACGCGAGCAAACAAGGGGTTCGAAGGATGCGTCAACCAGCGAGCCAGTTGCATTCGTCCGCTCTCTTGGGGCTCGATGGCTTCGAGGCCCACTGCTTTGGTCAACACCACGGGGATCCCTCTGGGGATCTTGTCATCGGTCGGCTTGAGGTGATTGCCTCGAATGTGGATGGGCAACTCGACAGCTTTCTGCTCCTCGACGGCCATCGCGCGATCGAAATCGGGCATTCCCTTTTGCAATTCCTCGATTTCTTTACCGGCTTGATCGAGTTGTTTCTTCATGTCCTCGCTGTAAGGCCCATCTTTGAGACGTGCCGCGGGATCTTCGGGAAGTTTTTCAATTTTTCCCTCGGCAAGCAACTGCTCATGGATTTTCGTTATCAACAACTTGTTTGAATCGATGGCTTGATCGATCTTCTTTTGATGTTCGGCTCGTTGAGCCTCTCTTGCCTGAGTGACCAACGGTCGCTCCATCCATTGGCTTACGAACGCTTGATCGGCCATGGTTCGGGTGCTCATGAAGATCCCGGCCATGGCGTAATAGTCGCGCTGCATCAGGGGATCGAATTTATGATCGTGGCACCTTGCGCATGAAAGCGTGATCCCTAACATCGTTCGCGAGAAGGTGTCGATTTGCTCGTCGACAATATCGATCTTCATCTTCTCTTTGTCTTGTTCTGCGAGCATCTTAGGACCCAAGACCCAAAATCCCGTGGCCGTGATGAGTCGATTGCGAGCAGCCTCGTCCTGGGGAGCAGGGAGTAAATCCCCTGCGATTTGATGCGTGACAAAATCGTCGAAGGCCAGATCCGCATTCAGAGCATCGACGACCCAATCCCTGTACCTCCAAGCGTTTGGCATGTCGTGATTCTCATCGGCACCATTGCTGTTGGCATACCGAACCAAGTCTAACCAATGCCTGCCCCATCGAACCCCGTACTGCGGGCTTGCAAGCAGTCGATCGATCAACCTTTCGTCTCGCAAGTCCTCTGGATCTGCCAGATAGGCATCGATTTCCTCTAGGCTAGGTGGTAGTCCAGTCAGTCCGAGCGTGATGCGTCTGAGGAGCACGAGAGAATCAGCCCCAGGCGCAGCTTCCCATCCTTTTGCTTTGAGCTTAGCCTGGACAAAGGCATCGATCGATCCGTGGTGAAGAACCTTTGGCATTTGCCAGTCATTGTTCGCAGGAATCGTATATTCGCCAATTGGCTTAAAGGCCCAATGATTTTCTGCGATGGCTGGGTCCACCCAATTTTTCTTCGTATCACTTGCTTCTTGAGGGTCAGCGACTCTCGGATCCACGAGGCCTTCTTCGATCCATCGTTCAAAGTCCTTGACGATGATCTCGGGCAATTTGCCATCAGGTGGCATCTTGGGCTCTTGGTCTCGAAGGACTTGAATCAATAGGCTTTCTTGGGGTTTGCCTGGAACTGCAGCCGGCCCGGTATCGCCGCCATCGAGGATGCTTTGGCGAGTTTCGAGGCTCAAGTTCCCTTGCAAGATGCTCGCGGCACCCGAATGGCATTCGTAACATCGTTCGACCAACACAGGTCGGATTTTGCTCTCGAAAAAATCAAGCTTTTGCGATGGCTCTTGAGCCATCGAGTGGGATATCGAAAGAACCGACAACCCAAATGCCAGGATCCGCGCGCCTAGTGCCCTCATGGCTTGCGTCATCCTAAGCCAAAAGCTCTTTGACAACCCGAGCCTGTTCGACCCCGGTGAGCCTTAGGTCGAGCCCTTGGTTCTTGAAAGTGAAACGCTCGTGATCGATTCCTAGAAGGTGCAGAGCAGTTGCATGGAAGTCTCGAATATGAACAGGATCCTTGACGATGTTGTAGGAAAAGTCGTCGGTTTCTCCATAAATCGTTCCACCTTTGATTCCACCCCCTGCCATCCACATGGTGAAGCAACGCGGATGGTGATCGCGGCCGTAATTGTCTTTGCTCAGTCCACCTTGGGAATAGATTGTTCGACCGAACTCGCCACCCCAGATGACCAAAGTCGAGTCTAAGAGACCTCGGCTTTTTAGGTCGGTGATCAAACCATACGTTGCTCGGTCAATATCTTTGCACTGCGATGGCAGGCGTTTGGCTACGTTGCCGTGGTGATCCCAATTGTTCAAATAGATTTGCACAAACCGCACGTCCCGTTCGATCATCCTGCGAGCAAGGAGGACGGAATTGGCGAACGATCCGGGCTTCTTTGCCTCTTGGCCGTAAAGCTCCATGGTGCTTTCCGGTTCGTCTGCGATGTTGGTCAGGTCTGGTACGCTCGATTGCATTCGGAAGGCCAGTTCGTACTGCTGGATCCGGGTGTGAATCTCTGGATCGCCGACGGCTCGGAAATTCATTTCGTTGAGTGATTTGAGTCCATCGAGGGTCTTGCGGCGAATATCGGTTGGAACACCTGACGGATTGTTGATGTAAAGGATTGGATCCCCTACGGATCGGAAACAACACCCTCCGTGTTCACCAGGCAAACAGCCCGATGACCAAAGCCTAGCCGAGATCGCTTGAATTTGCTCGGTGTTGGTTGGGTTGGCTACGAGCACCACGAAGGTTGGAAGGTTGCTGTTCATTGAGCCTAAACCATAGGACAACCAGGCACCTATGCAGGGTCGACCGGTCACCATGTTGCCAGTCTGCATGTAAGTGATCGCAGGTTCGTGATTGATCGCTTCGGTATGCATCGATCTTACGAAACACAGATCATCGACGATTTTGGCTGTCTCGGGCAAGAGTTCCGTGACCCACATGCCACTCTTGCCATGCTGTGCGAACTTGTACATCGATGGAGCGATCGGAAAACGGGCTTGTCCACTGGTCATTGTGGTAAGGCGCTGGCCGTTTCGAACCGTTTCGGGCAGATCTTTATCGTACCAATCGTTCATCTGGGGTTTGTAATCGTAGATGTCCATCTGCGAAGGTCCACCGACCATGTGTAGATAGATCACACGTTTAGCTTTGGGGGCGAAATGAGGTAGGGTTCCCAAGCCTCCTGATGCAACTGTGCCGTCGGTTGAGTTCGGTCCTGCGTTTGCGACCACTGGCAGCCCCAAAGCAGCTAGCGCAGCGGTACCTAGAACATTTCCACCTTGGCGAAAAAATTGCCGCCTTGTTTCATTCCGAACATACTCTTCAAGGAGAGGATGGATTTGGTTTCTCATTTGGTAATCGCCTCATCGAGATTCATCAGAATGTTGACGGTCATGGACCACGAAGCAAGCTCAGCAGGATTGATCTCTTCGGGAGATCGCGTCGCACCGACAGCCAAGAGTTCTTTAGCCGCCTCTGTGTTGGCTTGATAGTACGCGGAAACTTCGTTCAGTGATGCCTGCAGAACACCTAACTCTTCGCCGCGCAGGGGTCGTGAAAGAACTCTTGCGGCGATCCATTGAAGTCTTGCCGCTGGATCGTTGCCATTGGGGTTGGCAGCAATACCCTTGTGAGCCAGGATCCGTGCAGCTTCGATAAACTGGACGTCGTTCATCGTCACGAGGGCTTGCAACGGAGTGTTGGTACGCTCTCGGCGTACGGTGCAAACCTCGCGGGCTGTTGCATTGAAAACCTCCATGCTCGGAGGGGGCGCTGAGCGTTTTAAGAACGTGTACAAGCTCCTGCGATAGAGTCCCTCGCCCTTGTCGGCTTGATAATCGCGAGTGTTGCTACCGGGCATCGCGACGGCTTCCCAAACCCCTGGAGGCTGATAAGGTCGAACGCTAGGGCCACCGATTTTTTGAACTAGCAATCCGCTTGCGGACAATGCGCTATCGCGAATCATTTCAGCGTCCATTCGAAACCGTGGGCCTCTTGCTAGAAGTTTGTTCGCTGGATCCATGGCCAATTTTTCATTGGTAACACTTGCCGATTGTCGGTAGGTTGAACTGGTGACAATCGTTCGGAAAAGGTTCTTGACATTCCAATCGTCTTCTCGGAACGAGATTGCCAGGTAATCTAAGAGTTCAGGGTGGGTAGGCAATTGACCGGTGACACCAAAGTCTCCAGCAGAGACCACAATTCCGTTTCCGAAAACTTCTTGCCAGAATCGATTAACGGTCACCCTTGTCATCAGCGGATTGCTTTCGTCGAGCAACCATTTGGCCAATCCCAATCGATTCTTGGGATACTCTTCTCGCCAAGGATTCAGGACTGCAGGAGTCTGAGGTGCGACTTCATCGGTTCGCTTGTCGTAGTCACCGCGCGTCAGCAACCAAGCCTTGGCCATCTCATTCTTTTCGTTCATCACGTGAGCGATCGTTCCTCGCTGAAGAATGGCTGCTTTTTCGTCGACGAGTTGCTGCTGGTTCTTGGTGAGTTTGGTGTAGTCGGCATCTCGGGTAGCCAGATACCACTGGAATAGCTCTTCGTTTTCTTCGTTGCTGCGGTTGGCTTTTGCGATCAGGTACTGACGACGGGGGAGTTGTGCAACGGCTTGAAGTTCCTCGATGTTCAGCACGCGTCGAAACATCCGGAGGTCTTGAATCTTGGCATCGTTGGTTGGAGCTGTAGCGTGTCGGCTACCGAGTCGCAAAGGAACCTTGGTTCGGATGGTTTCCCTCAGTTTGTCGCTGGCGATGTTCACGGGAGCTTGCTTGCCATCGATGAAGATCTTGACGCCTTGAGCTTTGGATGAGCCATCATAGGCGATAGTCACATGTTGGTAACGGCTGGCGGTGAGCCGTTGGTTGGACACGACCTTCAGCGCGTTTTCAGGCCATTTATTGATGATATGTGTGCCGATATTCCCGTTTTCGAGCCATACGTCCCAGCCTCGGAAATCGGCACCGTCGTCCATACGAGCCAGGAGCGAGCCTCCTTGGTTATCGGTTGCGGGTTTAACCCACATGGAGATTGTAAAGGGTTGATCTCGCTCGATATCGCCGGCTTCGATCGTCGGATAGAGTCCGGCTTTGACTTGCCAAGCTGAATCGCTTAGATGTCCAGGTGCAAAGACTGCATCGGAGGCAAGAGCGATCGGTTGCTTTATACCTTGGAAAATCCCTTCGATCACCTTTGGATCTGAACCGAGCAAGGGTAGATGGATATCTAGCACATCGCTTGCTGGAAGCTCGGATGCAAGGATTGCATCGCGCTGAGCGTTGTCGGCCAGGAAGGCATCGAAATTGCTGCGGGCCTCAGAGCGTCTGGCCTCGAGAGCTTGTTTGGCCTGAGCGATAAGTCCATCGAGTGCCGAGAATCGCTCGCGGTCTTCCTCAAGGGGTACTGGCACAATCGGTGGCGTGTCCTTGATGTTCCCATCCATTGCGTTCTGGGTGGTGTTGTTGAAGAACGCCGCCATCTGATAGAACTCGCGTTGGGCAATGGGATCGAACTTATGGTCGTGGCACACCGCACAACCCATCGTTAACCCCAACCAAACCAAGCTTGTTGTCTCGACGCGATCGCGGGTGTAAAGGACTTGGTATTCCTCAGAGATCGCTCCACCTTCGTTGGTGGTGATATTGCATCGATTGAAGCCGCTAGCGATGCGTTGGTCGAGGGTAGCTTCAGGTAGCAGGTCTCCAGCGAGTTGCTCGATCGTGAATTGATCGAAAGGCATATTGCGATTGAATGCCTTGATGACCCATTGGCGATAGGACCACATCTCTCGGTAGTTGTCGAAATGGATGCCATGCGTGTCGGCATAACGTGCATAGTCGAGCCAGTAACGACCTCGATGTTCTCCCCATTCTTCTCGGGAGAGCAGTTCATCGACATAGTTTTCGTAACGCTCAGGGGAAGGGTCGTTCAAGATCCGTTCGACGTCTTCTGGCCTTGGGGGCAATCCAGTCAGATCGAGAGTCACGCGTCGAATCAAGGATCTTAGATCCGCATCTGGCGATGGCTCTACTCCGCGTCGTTCGAGTTCTGAGAGAACAAATCGGTCGATTGGGTTTCGCACCCAACCTGGATTACGGACTTGAGGCAATTCCGGTTTTACAGGAGTGATATAAGCCCAGTGCCCTTGGTACTCGGCACCTTCGGCTACCCATGCTTTGAGAAGATCCTTTTGGCTCTGGGTGAGCGTCTTGTGCGAGGTCGGAGGAGGCATGACCTCGTTTTCATCGGTGCTCAGGATGCGCTTGATGATCGAACTCTCGTCTGGCTTACCTGGCACAATCGCTTGTTTGTTGAGTGCAGCTTCGCGGATGTCCAGACGAAGCTCTGCGGCCCGTTTCTTCTCGTCTGGACCGTGGCAGGCAAAGCAGTTGTCGTTGAGTATCGGACGGATGTCGCGGTTGTACTGAACCATGCCGCTAGCGCCAAACGCACCGGGGTTGAGGTTCGAGCAGCCAAGTGCCAGACCGATTAGAAATAGAACCTTGTGCGTCCAGGATCGCATTCGATGGAAGTCCATAGGCTTTTTAAATTTTTAGAAACTTGAGATGCCGAGCACCCATGTAGAATGGTGTGGAGCAGGGAGGCAAGGCAGTGGTGGTGGGACCGATCGCTTGGCGATCTGCAAAGCGAATCGGCAGAGGGATAATCCCTCTCTAGGATTTTCTCCTAAATCCGCAAAAAAGCAATCGAAAACCAGCGAGTTTCAGGCTTTAGGGCCGATACATCCGAGGATATCTTGTCAGCAAGTAAGAGCGATAATCACACTGATGGAAACCCCTGAAAATCAGCCAAGTCCAGCAGCCAGCGCGATCCAGCAACGCAATCGCCAAGCCTACGACCGCATGGTTCAGACGCGGCATTTTTTAACCCAACCCGTTAGTGCCCAAGAGTTGGCCTCACCGCTGGCGACCCTGGACGCAAAAGGTTGGCTCGGTGGCAATATCAGGGGTTGGAACGTACTGTGCCTTGCTGCTGGCGGGGGACGCCAAGGCCCATTGTACTGTGCGGCGGGGGCGAGAGTTACCGTGCTGGACATCAGCCCCGCGATGCTCGAACTCGACCGTCAAGTCTCATCGCATCTTGGAATGAATTATCAGATCATCCAAGGTGAGATGTCTGAGCTTTCGATGTTCCGTCCGGATGAATTTGATTTGGTCGCGCATCCGGTGAGCACCTGCTATGTTTCCAATGTCGAAGCGGTATTTGCCCAAGTAACTCGAGTGCTGCGCCCAGGTGGTCTTTATGTGTCTCAGCACAAGCAACCCATGAACTTGCAAGCGTCCTTGGAAATGAACCAAGGCAGATATGTCGTTGAAACACCGGTTGGATCTCCTGCCAAGTCGCTTGCGATGGGCCAAACAAGCTTGCTTCGCGAACCTGATACGGTCGAATTTGCTCACTCGCTCGACGCTATTCTCGGTGGAATCTGCCGAGCAGGGATGATCATCGAAGCGGTCTCGGAACCGGATCATGCCAATCTGGATTCTGAACCAGGAACCATGGGGCATCGCAGTCGATTCATCCGGCCCTATCTACGCGTCAAGGCCCGCAAAAAATCAGACGCTAGCTCAGAGCGAAGGATTTGGCTGGGGTAGCTAACGCTTTTCGTGTTTTATTGCTACCACAGAGCTGAACTAAAGCAAGTAAACCCAAGTCTGAAACTTATTTCTAGAAAACTTTTCAGACCATTTTCGGGCGTGATTTTCAATATTTCTGTAAACTCAATCTTCACACACTGATCATTTTCAGGGTAAGTGTCTTGGCAAGGGATTGATGTTTATGAAGCCACTTGGGATTCGGCCTACGATTGATTTCGCATTTATCAGAATCTTCGGCAATCAACCGTCTTGGAACAGTGGCTCTTTTGGTTGCTTCACGCCCATGAGTACGACACCGAAAACCTCAAAAGACTATTTCCGAACCCTGGATTTCTTCAAGCAACCGATACGATCGATCGAATAGCAAGGATAACGGAGGACAAATCCATGTACGACATGCGAGAAAAGAGGCTAAGGGATCATAAGTGGTTGCTTAAATTAGCCATTGGCGAAAGTATCCAGCAAGGTATCCAGCAAGGCATTGAATTGGGTGAATTGGTGGGACAGATCGTACTTCTGCAGCGACAATTAGGTCTTAGAATTTCAACCCGCGAAGAATTGTTAGCCAAGGAACCCCGTGAACTAATCGCCCTGATATCGGAGTTGGAGCCTCAGTTACGCGAGCGAAGGATCGAAGAGTAATCATCCTGGCGACTCTCCTTTGAGCATCCGTTTGATCGCATCGAGCCGATCTGCATCCTCTGGCCGCTTGTCCTGCCTCCATCGCAGTATCCTAGGGAATCGCACAGCAATACCGCTTTTGTGCCGATTCGACTCTTGAATGTTTTCAAAAGCTAGCTCCATTACGATCTGAGCGGGAACTTCATGAACCGGCCCAAATCGTTGCGTTGTGTTCTCTTTGATCCAACGATCGACCAAAGCGAGTTCCTCGTTGGTAAGCCCTGAATAAGCTTTAGCAAATGGAACCAGTCGATCTTGATCCCAGAGAGCAAAGGTGTAATCGGAAAACAATCCCGCGCGTCGTCCGTGGCCTCGTTGGGCATAAACCAACACGGCATCGACCGTATAAGGAGTCACCTTGGACTTCCACCAAACTCCCGTCACGCGACCGACTTCGTATCTGCCTTGGAGATGCTTGAGCATAAGCCCCTCGGCTCCGTAAAGCCGAGCTTGATCCTTTTTCAAAACCAAGGACTCCCAATCCTCAAATGTAAACACTTCACTGCACCGAAGTGTCTTTGGAGTCAAACGACTTTCAAGTTCGAGCGTTTCGAGAAGCTTGCGACGAATCTGATAAGACTCCCCTCGGAGATCTTGGCCAGCGTGTTCCAAGACATCAAAGGCAATGAAAAGCACCGGCACCTCTTGCAGGATCTTCGAGCTCGGTTTTTTTCTTTGAATCCGTTTTTGCAACAGGGTAAAAGGCAAGGGGGCCTTATCCCCATGGGCAAGAATTTCTCCGTCGAGTACTAGACCATCGGGTAAGCCTTGCGACGCGAGTTCTATCTCCGGAAATCGCCCTTCTAGCAACTCCTCCCCTCGCGACCACAGGTATGTTCGACCGCAACGGCGTATGAGTTGCGCTCGAATTCCGTCCCACTTCCACTCCGCTAAATAATCGGTTGCCGAGTGCTCGTGCATAACACTATCGGGCAAGGGGTGAGCCAGACAGAACGGGAACGGTTTGGCAGGCGAAGTTCCTTGGAAGCTGGCTGCGACAAGCTCATTAAAAAAACGCCGAGCAAATCGTATTGGCTCCATATCTCGATAAGCTTCACGACCAAGGTGTCTTCTGATTCCTCTGGGGTAGGTTCCTGATCGAGTGGGTTGGTTGCTTTTCGAGAGGAGGATTTGCCAGTTTTTTTTCTGGAGCCTTTTGCGCTATGCAACAGTGGAATGATGGATTGGGAAACTGTCCGGCAGAGGGTTTCGTGTTTTGTTGAGTCTGTTCCCACGGCCATCGCAGCGGCGGTTTCGGCCAAGTCCCCGACCCATTGATAGGTTTCCTCGAAAAGCCAATCAGGGACGTTTGCGCTACGAGCCGCAGCTTTTCGGATGATTTTCGTAGGCAATGAGGGCTTGAGCTTATTGCCTAGCAGAAAAAAAAGCGCGTAGGCAGCATCGTCCGAAGATGCTTCAGCGAAGTAATCTCGCATCGCTAGCAACTTTTCGTTTGTCTTGGTCGTCTCGTCGAGCCGTTGGTAAAGTCTAGCGAATTGTCTCATCGAGATTCCTCGGCGAGTTGATCCTCAGTGCTAGTTGCGGGCTCTGACTCTTCGCCAGCGAAATGCGTTTGAAGCACACGAGCCGAAATTCCTCGCTGCGTTAAATATCGAGAAACCACCTCGGAAAAACCGTGTGTCACCCAAACCTGCTTTGGATTGCAAGCATCGATTGCGGTGAGCAAATCTGGCCAGTCCACATGATCAGAGAGCACAAAGCCGCGATCGACATTCCGACGGCGACGCGATGCGCGAATTGCCATCCAGCCCGAAGCCATCGCGAACGAAGGGTCGGCGAAGCGTTTGACCCAGCCTGTCGATTGGCTCGAAGGTGGCCCGATAACAAGTGATCTTGACCAGTCGTGACTGCTGCTCAAGGATGCGGCCGAAGGCAACTCGGGGAGTTGCACTCCCGCACTCCGATACGCTCGATTCGGGCCGAGCATGGCTCCGTGAACGGCAATATCCTTAGCAACCTCTGGCCCGCAATTCGCAAGAACTTCAGCAAGGATTCTTTGGGCTTTACCGACGGAGTATGCCAGGATCAAACTGGTTCTTCCTTGACGCTGGTTCTCTTGCCACCAACCGACTAACTGCTCGATCACATCTTGCGTCTTTGGCCAGCGAAATACCGGTAGTCCAAAGGTCGATTCGGTGACCATCAGATCGCATTCAACGGCTTCCCAAGGATCGCAAGTTGGGTCGGGTTGCAGTTTGTAGTCCCCGGTAATGAGGGCCACCTTTCCGTCGACTTCGATTCGAACTTGCGTTGAGCCAAGGATATGACCGGCAGGATGAAGAGATACAAAGGCGTCTTTGATTCTTAATTTCTCTCGGTAGTCCACAGAGAGTAAGTCGATATTGTTACCGAGCCTAACTCGCAGGAGCGATTCGCAAGACTTTGCGGCGAGGTATTTCTTGCATCCCCACCGAGCGTGATCCGAATGCGCGTGGGTCAAGACGGCTCGATCGACCCGGTCCCATGGGTCGATATAGAAATCACCTGCCGGGCAGTAGAGCCCTTGCCGAGTGCAAGCGAGCAAATTGGAATCAGACATAGTCGGCTCTGTAGGATCGACAAACAAAAACACCTCCAACGAGTTGGAGGTGTCATGCAGGACTTGTTGTATCGTAGCGCGCCGACTACTTGGCCGTTTAGTTTGCTAAGACTACCAAGCGAAGTGAGCGAATGCCTTGTTGGCATCGGCCATACGGTGGGTGTTTTCTCGTTTGGTGATCGCGGCACCTTCTTTTCGATAGGCTGCCATGAGTTCATCGGCGAGTTTCACAGCGGTCGATCGACCCTTCTTTTCGCGAATTGCACCAAGGATCCAGCGGAAGGCTAGCGATTGCTGCCGATTCTTATTGACCTGCATTGGAACTTGGTAAGAAGCACCACCGACCCGCTTGGATCGAACTTCGATGTACGGCTTAACATTCTCGATAGCTTGTTCGAAGACCTCGACAGCAGGCCGATCCTTGATCTTCTCAGCGATTTCATCAAGAGCATCGTAGAAGACGTTGTAGGCAACGGTCTTCTTACCATCGTGCATGAGGCAATTGACAAACTTTGCCACAAGCAAGGAGTTGTGTCGTGGATCAGGTCGGAGGCTTGTCCTCGAAGCGGTAATTTTTCCCATAGGAAACTAGATTCTCTGTACGAAGGTTAAGTGAGTTTGTTTCGTTGCTGGACCAGCGTTAGCTTAGCCCTTCTTTGGACTCTTAGCACCGTAACGGCTTCGGGACTGCTTACGTCCGTTCACACCTTGGGTGTCTCGACAGCCGCGAACGACTTGGTAGCGAACCCCTGGAAGGTCGCGAACCCGACCACCCCTGATCAAAACGATCGAGTGCTCTTGGAGGTTATGGCCTTCACCGGGAATGTAAACGGTCACTTCCTTGCCGTTGCTGAGCCGAACACGAGTGATCTTGCGAAGAGCCGAGTTGGGCTTCTTCGGGGTCATGGTTTTAACGGACAAGCAAACCCCTTGTTTCTGGGGGCATCTTTCCAACACAGGACTTTTGGTCGACTTGTGTTGAACGACTCGGTTGCGACGCACTAATTGGTTGATCGTTGGCATACGGTTTGGTAGTTCCGAAGACTTACTTTCCAAATTTTTTCAAAAGCGATGCTCGTAAGGGCAATTTGCTGCGATCCTCACGCCTTGTTCCGACGGAAAGTACCAAAGGTGGGAGTCGAACCCACACGTCCTTGCGGACACTGGATTTTGAGTCCAGCGCGTCTGCCATTCCGCCACTTTGGCATTTTCTCACAACAATTTGAGGGGTGAAAGTTTACCGATGACCTACCGCTATCAGCAAGTCCACCGACTGAGAATTCCTTGAAAATTTCCCGAACTTACTCCACTCTCCTACAGAACTCTTGCAATCACACACTTGAGATAGTCGGTCTCGGGACAATGAATATTGACTGGATGATCGGCCGAAGCCCCTCGAATCTCGAGGATTTGCATGTCCCGTTGGGCTCTTCGGGCCGCTCCAAGGAGCACGTCGAGGAATTCCCAGCGTCCTACCCGACCCGAGCAACTGCAGCTAACGAGGATCCCTTCTGGACGTAAGCAACGCATTGCTAAGTAGTTAAGTCGATGGTAGGCCGCAAGTGCTTTTGGGACTTTGTCTCTCGAACCGGCCAGTTTGGGTGGATCCAAGACGATCATGTCGTGGGTTTCCTGCCGATCGACCCGAGCCGATAATTCCTCGAAAAAATCCCCCTGGTGCCAGTCGACTTGATCCTCGATCCCGTTTTCTTGCGCATTTAATTTTGCCAACTCAAGAGCCTTGGCGCTCGAATCAACCGCTACAACCGATTCGCAGGGTACGCCTTTTGAGCGGGCGTGCTTGGCAATGGTCAGTGCAAAGCCACCTGTGTAGGTGCAAATATCCAGAACTTTTGCACCGGCTGGCGTCCAACTAGCGGCGGCCAAGCGGTTGTCACGTTGGTCCAGGTAAGAGCCGGTCTTTTGCCCCCCTCGCAAATCAACTTTCCAAGTAAGCCCATTTTCTCGGATACTCACCGGCTCGCTCGGAAGCTGCCCGACGATCAAGCGATCTTGAGGCTCGATGGCCTCGCTCTTTGCAGTCTTTTCATCGATGTTCAATAGAATGCTTTTTGGTTGAAGTTCTTCGACCAATTGCGAGATGATTCGATCCAAAAACGGCAAGATGACCGCTGCGGTGATCTGGATGACCAAGTGCCCTGCAAAACTGTCGACGATTAGGCCGCTAAGGTGATCCCCTTCGCTATTGATCCATCGAAAACTGTCACTGTTAGGGGTTTTAAGCAGGATCTGTCTTCGAAGCCTAAGGGCTTGAGCTACCCTGCGATCAAAGAGCTCATTTGAAATCCAATCGCTGGGATCCCATGCATAAAGACGGACTCGAATCCGGCTCTCGGGGTGGAACAGTCCGCGTCCAATCCACTTGCCATCCCCGCCCAGCACATCGACCTGTTCGCCAAGCCTAGGGGGGCTTACTGACTCGACCAGCGAGGTATCGAGGATCCAAGGATGCCTCCCGATCGACTCGCGGCTTTTGCCTGTTTTGAGTCGCACGCTTCGGATTTTGGACGCGTTGTAATACTCCACGGAGTGATGCTTTCTGTAGCTTTGCCCTCTAAACGTTGACTTTCAGCACGTTGACTTTCAGCGCGAAACGATCCAAGCTAAAATACATCGAAGTCGAGTCCGCTCGATCAAGCCTCGCGTCTGCTAACACTTAGGGTACTGAGGGAACTCGTCCAATGAAATCGGCAAGTTTATTTTTCTCGTTGTTTTCGCTGAGTCTGGTTTGCTCCCATGCTTATGGGAGGGAATGGGTCGACAAGACCGGGAACGTCAAGGTCAATGGGACTTTGATTGCCGCTGACCAAAAGGACATCGTTCTAAGGCTTGATCAACCGGTCAAGGGCCGGGAGCTGTTGGCCATCGAGATCGCCCAACTTTCAGAGGCCGATCAAAAATTTTTGATGCTCGAAGAGAGCGAAGGCCAACTCAAAGCGGCCACTGAAAAGCATACTTGGGCTTTGAAAAACGGAATGACTGTCTTCGGCAAGGTTGTTGGATTCAATCGCAAGGACGTCACGCTTCAGCGCCGTCGCGGAAAGCTCTACGTCAACGATCGCCCCTTTGATAACTTGCCCGAAGTCTACCGCAAGATGATCCCTCGTATCGTCGAGCACTTTGAAAAGAAGACCTTTGCAAATGAATCCCAATTCAACGAATGGGTCGTGGCACAACGAGCCGATGCTCGTACGTTTACCTGCGAAGGGGTGCTGATGGAACTGCCAAATGGAGAAGAGTACGGTATCCCTTTTTTCTTCTTCAAAGATACGGAACTGAAAGTTCTCGAACCGCAATGGGACGAATGGCTCGCTGCCAACCAAGCGGCCAAGCAAGACGAGGAGACCAAGCGTCAGCAATCTCTGTATCTGCAGAGCCAAGCCGCAGCGTATCAACAGTCCGTCGAGCAGAACCAAGCCTATCAGCAAGAGATGATGCAGATCGCTCGCATGCAGTTGCAGATGCAAGCCGTTGCGGCGGGCGTATTTAGCATGTGGGAAGTCTACCTCTATCCACCTCCAGGCGCTGCGGCTTATCCCATCTCGGTTGTCGTCAATGCGAGAAACTCGTTTGATGCAGCCAACATCGCCAGTGCCAACAATCCCGGCTACATCGTCGGCCCAATCCGCAAGTTCGCCGGCTACTGATTAAAATGGCTGATGGCGATGATGGAGCGTTAGAGTAAAATCCCCTCTTCTTATTGTTCGCAGGGGAGACGCCGAATTGACCGACCTAGCCATCGTAACAACCTACTTTAATCCTTGCGGATATCACAACCGCAGGACCAATTACCAGGTCTTCGCTCAAGGCTGTCGATCCATTGGTGCGGAACTCTTTACTGTCGAGTGTGTTTTCGGCGAGGATGAGCCGTTCGATCTTCCTCCCGGAGCCAATGTTATCCAGCTTCGAGCCTCAAGCGTCATGTGGCAAAAAGAGAGGCTGATCAATCAATGCGTCTTAAAGTACATCCCAAAAAATTTCACAAAGATCGCTTGGGTCGACTGCGATCTGATCTTCGCGAACCTCGATTGGGCCAAAGAGGCTTCGGATGTGCTGGATCGTCATAAGATCATTCAGCCCTTTGAATTCGTGGATCGCTTACCCCAGAATGGAGGAGTCAGCGATTCGACCGGGGATGTCTCCAGGAGCTTTGCGGCCGTCTGGACGGATCGATCGATCGTCAACCGCACACGTTGGGAAGATCACGGTCACACAGGTTATGCGTGGGCCGCACGAAGGGATTTGTTCGAACACTGCGGATTGTACGACGCGGGAATTTTGGGGAATGGTGATCATTTCATGGCCCATGCATTTACCGATGAAATGCACTCGGAATGTATTACAGAATTCTACCAAACCGACGATCTGATCTACTTGCATCTGAGAGACTGGGCCACGCGAGCCTATGAGTATTGCCAAGGAGATATCGGATACGTTGAGGGAGTCGTCTATCATCTTTGGCACGGTGAACACGCCAACCGACGCTACATCCAAAGGCATCAGCAGCTGAGGATGGTCGGTTATAATCCCTACACGGATATTGCGATCGACGACCAAGGATGTTTCCGATGGGCAAGCCATCGCCCAGGACTCGTCGAGCTAGCCAACGAACACTTCAAACTTCGGAAAGAAGACGGTTAGTAAAAAACAACCCAATATCTACCGAAACCCAATCCCTTTTTCCAAGGTGCACCTGCGATGCGATTTTCATACCTGACGTTTTGTCGATGGCTAACGATCGGCCTGCTGAGTTTAACTCTTGCGAATGTTTCTATAAGCAGGATTTGCGCACAGGGCAACACCAAACCCAACTTGCTGATTTTCTACTCGGATGACCAAGGCTGGGGTGAGACCGGTTGCTACGGCAATAACGAAATCCCAACGCCAAACATTGACGCTTTGGCTGCCAATGGAATCAGGTTCACCCAAGGCTATGTTGCAGCCACCTACTGCAGTCCCTCGCGGGCCGGACTCCTTACGGGCAAATACCCAACTCGCTTTGGCCATGAATTCAATGCCGTTGCCAATAAATCCGGACTGCGGCTCGACCAAGTCACCTTGGCCAACCGACTCAAGGATCTTGGGTACGCGACCTGCTGCGTCGGCAAATGGCACTTAGGGAACTCCGACCCCTACCGGCCTACCAAACGCGGCTTCGATGAATTCTTTGGAACCCTTGCCAATACCCCATTCTTCCACCCCAAAAATTTCGTCGACTCGAGGATCTCCAACGATGTCCGCGAAGTCACCGACGATAGCTTCTATACCACCGACGCTTATGCCCAGCGATCGATCGATTGGCTCGATAAGAACAAAGACAATTCATGGTTCCTCTATTTGCCTTTCAACGCTCAGCATGCGCCTCTGGAAGCCCCCAAGAAATACCTCGATCGTTTTCCAAACATCCAAGACGAAAAGAGAAGGTTATTTGCGGCGATGCTCTCGGCCCAAGACGATGCGATCGGTCAAGTGATGGCTAAACTGCGTCAAATGGGCCAAGAAGAAAACACCCTGATCTTCTACATCGCCGACAACGGAGGACCAACTCAAGTGACCACGTCGAAGAACGGAGGCCTGAGAGGTTTCAAAATGACCACCTTCGAAGGAGGTCCCAGGGTTCCATTTATCTCTCAGTGGAAAGGGCACTGGCCTGCAGGCAAGGTCTATGACTATCCAGTAATGAATCTCGATGTCGTTCCTACAATGCTGGCTGCCACCGGGAACAAGATCGCAGAGAGCGAAAAACTCGATGGAGTCGATTTGGCTCCATTCCTCACAGGCCAAAACAGCGAAAGACCTCACCAGACGATGTACTGGCGATTCGGTCAGCAGTGGGCGATTCGACACGGCGATCTGAAGTTGGTCGTCTCTCGCGGAGGATCGGGAAAACCCGAACTGTACGATCTGTCGAAAGACCAAAGCGAATCGAGCGATTTGGCTACTTCTCGACCTGAGGATGTCAAAAAACTACAAGCCATGTGGGATGATTGGAGTGCCCAGCAAGCCCCGCCCAGCGCGATCGATGGCCCTGCAAACCAAAAAGCTGCAAACCCAAAAGCTCGTCCAAGGCCACAGGCTAGGAGCAATGATGATCGGATTTAAGACAACCATAGCGGCGATATCTTTGGGGTTGCTGATCGAGACATTCACACTGGCTCAACTTGCTGGCCAGCCATCGAGCAACCCGCTAGCGATTGTCAAATCTGGTCAGTCCACAGCGGTGATCTTGATCGATCCTGCGGCCAGCGAAATGGAAAAGGCTGCGGCAGCAGATCTCCAAAGCACCATAGCCAAGATGACGGGGGTGAAACTCGATGTCCTTTCGGAGCCCGTCGAAAACCAAAAGGCACTTGATTCCAGCGCCCCTGTGATCATTCTTGGTCAGCTTGCTTTGTCGCTAGATCCAACGCTGCAAGAGTCACTGCAGAAAACCCAAAAGCCCAATCCTGTTCTCCGCAGCGATGCGATCGTCCTTCGCCGTAGTGCCAACCGGGTCTATCTGGCTGGTAGCAATGCTGAAGCTCACGCGTATGCGGTTAGCGAGCTTCTGCACCGCTGGGGTTGTCGATGGTATTTGCCCACCGAGGTCGGGGAGTGTATCCCGGACGTGCAGTATCTGAGCATCGGCGATTTGGATTATACCTTTGCATCACCGTTCGAAGTGCGGCGATACTGGCTCTCTTGGTTGGGTGAAAACTCGGGGAAACCCGAATTCATGAGACGAAATCGATTCAACGATTTGCTTGTTCCCAATGGACACAATCTCGGTCAGTACACCAAGGAGCTGATACCACCCGGGAAATCGATGTTCAATGTCCCGATCTCTGAGGACAAAACAGCAGAGCATGTGGCCAATCAAGTTCTTTCGATCTTCAAGGCTGGCAACGATGTCCAACTCGGAATGGAAGACGGAATCTACGAGTCGGAATCTTCTCAAGACAAGGAGCTTATCGCACTCCAGTACGACAAGTACTTTCAAACCCAGTCGTATAGCGATGCGTTTATGGTGTTCTACAACAAAGTCGCTGGTATCCTCCAAGAGAAAGCACCTGAGAGCAAAGCCCGTATCGGCTTTCTGGCTTACTCGAACATCACCCTTCCACCATTACGAGTCGAGAAAGCTGCAAAGCCCCTGGTTGCTTACCTTGCACCGATCGACTTTGATCCCATCCACTCGATGGACGACCCTAGATCGGCACCCAGAGGGGAGCTTAAAGAGATCCTCTACCGCTGGGCTACGATCATGGAAGGCCGTGTGGTGATCTACGATTACGACCAAAGTATGCTTGTTTGGCGAGACATTCCAAACCCGTCTCATCAATCCTTTGCCAAAGATGTTCAGCATTACCGCAAAGCTGGGATCTTGGGAGTCGATACCGAAAGCCGAGGAGCGACGGCAACGACTTTCTTGAACCTCTATATCCGAGGCCAACTTCTTTGGAATCCAGATGCGGATGTCGAATTGCTCTTCGAAGAGTTCTACCCGAAATTCTATGGGCCTGCAGCCAAGCCGATGCAGGAATATTGGTCGGAAATCTATCGAGCTTGGGACTCCACCTTGGCCACCGAGCACGAGTACTTTGTCGCTCCATCGATCTACACTCCCGAATTGATTTCTGGATTGAAAGACAAGGTGAATCTCGCCGAGCAACTAGTCAAACCGTTGGAAGCCAAACAAGACAGGAACTCGAAGCTTTTTGTTCAGAGGATGCGTTTTGCGCGTTTGCAGTTCGATCTACTAGAGGCTTACATGGCGATGGTTCAGGCGGCAAACACGCAGGTCGATTATCAAGCCGCTGTTGCGTTTGGTAAACGCGGATTGGAAATCCGAGAGCAGCTTACCGAAATGAATCCAACTTTCACGACTTACAAGAAGATCGGAGAGTCGGGCTATGCGTGGTGGCCAGGCGAAGTCCAGCAGTACCAAGAGCTCATCCCTTGGACCGATGGATCGAAAGGGACTCGAATAGCGAACTTGCCCCTGGTCTGGTCATTTCGAACCGATCCTGCGAATCAGGGGCTCGTAGAAGGGTGGCATACCAAGGCGATCGAGAGCCCATGGAGCACGCTGCGAACGGATCTCTATGCGCAGGCCCAAGGCATCGTCACGAAGGATTATCAAAGCTATACCGGGCACCTTTGGTACGACACCCAGATCGAACTTACTGCGGAGCAAACCCAAGGGCCCGTCCATTTGCGATTTCCAGGGATCTTTAACGAATGCTGGCTGTATATCGATGGTATCGAGGTAGGTTACCGCCCTTTTAAGGGACTTTGGTGGCTCAACGATTACCGGTTTGAGTGGGATGTCGATCTTACTGGTAAACTCAAGCCTGGTAAAAATCGATTGACTCTTAGGCTACACAATCCCCATCACTTTGGTGGAATGTTTCGTCGCCCGTTCCTCTACCGAGCCAACAATTAAGCATCGACTATGCTACGAACATTCTCAAGTTGTTTACTGCTACTGGTACTTGGATCGGCTATCGGGACATCATTGGCCCAAGATCAGCAAAGTCCGTTCCATTATATCAGGGCCAAGGCGTTTCATATTCCACCGGAGACGACCACCGAGGAGTCGGGGTATTTTTCTTTGTGCGAAGGGGCCGATGGCAGGATCTACATCGGCACGGCAGCTTATGGTCGAAATGCTTATCTGGTCGAGTTCGATCCGAAGACCGAAGCCATGCGTGTGGTTCTAGATACCCACAAGCTTGTGGGATTGCCACTGAGTGCCACAGGCTATGCGGCGCAGAGCAAGCTCCACACACGCAACCATGTGGGTGCCTCGGGTAAGATCTATGTAGGATCCAAACAAGGTTACCCATCGGCGGCTGAGAAGAAGCTCATCGAGGCCGGTCAGCAGATCCCAGAGTACCTCGGCGGATATGTGATGAGTTACGATCCCAAGACACAGACAAGTGAGAACTTGGGAATGCCTATGCCGCTGACTGACGAGCAAAGGGCCAAGGGCAAGAAGGAAGGGCAGGGGGTCATCGATGTGACGTCTGATGAAGCCCGAGGGATTCTCTATGTGATCACCTGTGAGGAGCAGCGTTGGATGCTCTATGACATCAAGTCAAAAATTTATCGTGATCTTGGAGTGGTTTTAAAAGATCAGCCCAATACGATTATTGATGCACGAGGTCGAGGCACGGCCATCACGTCCGACTACCAAATCGCTCGCTATGATCCTCAAAGCGATGCGGTGAGTGTCTCGCCGTTGTTGGTAGGGGATCGGAAGTTTTCGGAGTATGTCGGTGCCGATCGTGTTCATCCCGATTGGCGGATTGCTTCCGATGGCAAGACAGCTTATTTGCAACTGCTGAATGATCTTCGGATGTTCAAAATCGATTTGAGTGCGGATGCCGGTGTAGCGGTGCAGGCGATCGATTTGGGGAACCGTATCGAGGGAGAGAACCCCGATTCTCGCGGGTCGATTTCAATTGGGCCCGATGGTAATGTTTGCTCGGTGGTGCGCATCGACAACAAGAGCGGGTTTGGGAGTGGATACGTTCATCATTTGGTTCGGCATGAACCCGCCAGTGGCAAGATGGTCGATATGGGGGTGCTTGCCATCTCAAATCCCGAGTACTTCGATTTTTCGAAGGGGCCCGGAAAGAATGAGGATGGCAGCCCCAGGCCCACGCATGGTTTTCATCGATTGCCTGACGGTACGTTGACCCCGTTGCACGTCGTGTTGGCGATGATTGTCACACAGGATGGGACGATCTACGCGACGACTCTGTATCCATTTACCCTCATGCGCATCGAGGGAGGCGTAGAAGATCCTGCGGCAAGGTAGTAGAAATCACTGTATGTCCGATTACAGCATTTATAATTGAGGACTAAACGAAAATAGTAAAGCGAAACATGGGGCAGCGGATCTATCGTGAACCAACAGCCGAGCAAGCGGCCAGATACCGCAAGATCCGCGAACTGATCTCGGAGGAAATACCGGAGATTAAGCATGAGGCCAAGGCGATGCGTGAGAATCGAAGGGTTGCGATTCAACAAGCCGTAGCGATGCTCAAGTCCGAGCGGGAACACCAAGGAATGTCCTTAGCGGATATCAGCAGCAAGACCGGTATTAGCAAATCGGCGATTTCCAAATTGGAGAACAATCACGAAGCCAATCCGACAATCAACACTCTTGTAAAGTACGCAGAGGCTCTTCGAATGGAGTTATCGGTAAGCCTCACTGTGAAACGCTAGAACTCAGATGGCTCTAGTCAATAGCCCTGCGTCGATTGCGACAAGCGATACCAAGAGCACGTGGATCTCTGGCTGACGGAAGAGCGGAATCTGCCTGCTGCCTTTAATCGTATCTACAAACTGCAAACCTTAATCCGTCGAAGTCTGTTTCGAGGCGAGGTTCATCGAACTGGTGAGCCATTTCGAAGCCGAGATCCGCAATTTCGATTGTTGCTTGCTGATCGTTTGGTTCATCTTGATGACCAGCTTTTCGCGATACTCGGTAAGCTTTCGATCGAGGATCTCTCGAATCCCCTCTCCGATCCACTCGGCGGCTTGGCCATGGATCTGACTGATCTCGTGCACCCGAAAATCCAAGAGCTCAATCGTCGCATCGGTCACCTTCGGTCGAAACTCGACATCCGGCGGGAACGAAACCGGTATCAACTTGATCTCGACCTGACAATCAACCTTCATCCGCACCGTCGCATCGGCCTTGGCCGAGACACTCACAAGCTGCACGTCGCGAGCAAACTGGTTCACTCGACCGAAAAGTTTCAAAGGTGCGACTACCCAAACGCTCGTTGTGAATTTTTTGCCATCGGGCTCGACATCAAATTTCTTAACCTCTACCTTCAACTCGTTGGCCGGATCGACAAACTCGATCAAGTAGCGGGACCATGTCCCGTCATTGGCCATTTTCCACCGCTGCTTGGTGTCGATCCGCATGCCATCGAGCTTCACATCCAGACCGTCCCACACCCGACGCTGCTTGCCCCACTTGCGGGTGTCCTCGACGTTGGCTGGCAAATTCATCAAGCACAGCCAACGCGTCCACTGACTGAGTTCCTTAAGCTCCTCTTGGGTCGGACTGGCAACCTGGTCGAGTGTCTCGGGCAACTCTAACTTGCGCTCGATGAGAACAGGGTCACCGGCGACGTGAAAGTCACCTTCTTGAGCCCATAAGGCAAGATCACCTGTTCGTGAGCACCCAAAGACGATCACCACGACGAAAAGCCAACGCGCTGCGATCCTTCGAGTTACCGTCATGCTAAGCCAAAATCGACTATAATGAAGCTTTGAGTCTAAACGCCTTTAGCCCACCAACCTGTCCATTGTATCTTCGTCCGTGAGTTCGAGCGAACTTGCGGACAGATACGAACTTCACCCCATCGCATCCTTATCCTGGCGACAAAATCGTTTCCAACATGGCTCGTTCTAAAAGAAAACCCCTTTTGCTAGCTATCTTTTTGGTTCTTGGTACCTGGGGGCAACGGCTAGCAGCCCAGGAATCTACTTTTTCCCAAGAACGGCTCGACAGCTTGGTACAAGAGGCCAAGAGTCGCGGAGAGGCTTCTCGTGGACTGCAGGCATTTACCCGCGCGAATCTGGCTTGTTTTTCTTGTCACCGGATCGGAAGTGCCGGTGGGATCATCGGGCCGGAACTGACCCAAATCGGCAAGCAGCGTTCGGCTGAGCAACTTGCCGAAAGCTTGCTCTGGCCCAACCGCAGACAGGAACCTGCTTACCAAGCTTATAAAATTCAAATCGAGGATGGACAGGTTCTAACGGGGTATGTCCAGAACCCAGAGGCTTCGCCGCTGGTGTTCGTCGATCCGGCCACTGGTAAAACCCAGTCGATCCAGCGCGATGCGATCGAGCAAATGGCAACGAGTGCTTCTTTGATGCCCGCAGGTCTTTTTGAGTCGTTGCCTTTGGGCCAACAAGCCGACTTGCTTCGCTTTCTTATGGGCCTGGGAACTGACCCTGTGGATTTGGCAAATCTCGAAGCTCAGATTCGATCGGCAAGTACTCACGAACCTTCGAAGTTTACTTGGACGACTCCTCCACTGCATCCGGAGGACTATCCAAACCACATGGAGTTTGTCAATCGCGATCGGGTTTACGATTGGTACACCAAACAAGCTTTGCACTTTGCGGCGATGAAGAATCGACCAGCTTGGGTCGAGCCTTTTCCTGGGCTCGATGGAGGTAAGTTCGGGCACTGGGGAAATCAAAAAGAGGATACTTGGAAAGGTGACGAGTGGAACCAAGTCGACCTAGGTTCGATGCAAAGCAATGTTTTGGTTGGTGAGCCCAAAGCGGTACCACGGGCCGTGGCGATCCGGATTCAGGCCGATCAAAAGCTCTCTGCATGCTTCAACACCGATACGTTGGCTTACGAAGCGGTTTGGTCTGGTGGCTTTGTCCGTTTCACCGATGTAAGGCATGGATACATCGACGGATTTAGAATCGAGGGTACCAAACAAGATTTAGGGGATTGGTCACGATCCTTTAGGCAGATTGTTCCTGGGGCTGAGCAAGCCCGATACCGGGGCATTTACCGCAGCGGTAGCGAAGTGGTTTTTGCAGTCGAACACGACTCAAAAATGTACTTGGACCATTTGGGGATCGATGCAAGCGGTCAGTGGAAGCGGACGATCGCACCCGCGAGTGAGCATCCGAAGAAGGATGTGCTCCTAGGGGGCAAATCGCAGTGGCCTCAAACATTCCAAACTCCGATTCGCATCGGGCAGGGGAGATCACTCGCTTGCACGATTTGGACGGCGACGAGGAAATCGATTTCTACGAATGTTTTTCGAACGCTTATACGACCTCTCCTTCGGGGCACGATTATTTGTGTGGGCTGGAGCGGGACTCCGACGGCTATTTTTACTTTGCTTCGGGCAATGAGGGTTTGGTACGCATCAGTCCCGATGGTCGAAAAGCGAGTGTCATTGCTACGGGATTCAGGAACCCCGATGGGATAGGACTCTTGGACGATGGGAGTTTGACAGTTCCTTGTTCGGAAGGGGATTGGACTCCTACATCGATGATTTGCTTGGTCGCTCCTAGCGAATCATCCGATGCGGCGAATCGCTATGCGAGCGATCCGGCTCCTTTCTACGGGTATCGAGGACCTCGGGCTAACCAGAAGATCGAATTGCCGTTTTTGTATTTACCGCGAGGGATCGACAACTCTAGCGGTGGGCAGTTGCAAGTCCACAGTTCTAAGATTGGGCCATTGGATGGACAGATCGTCCACACGTCTTTCGGCACTGGAACGATGCATCTGCTTCTTAGAGATCGAGTCGGTTCGCAGTGGCAAGGGGCTTTTAGTCCACTGCCTGGTGATTTTCGATCCGGTGCTCACCGAGCTCGAGTGCGTCCTCAAGACGGCTGCATCTACGTCACCGGCATGCACGGCTGGGGCTCTTATACACCGGCCCCAGGTTGTTTCCAACGGCTTCGCTACACTGGATCTGGAGCTGTCCTTCCAACGGGTTTTCACGTCCATCAAAATGGGGTTCGGATTGAATTCTCAAACCCGATCGATTCGTCCAAGTCCCAGGATTTGAGCAAGCACTTTGCGCAGTGTTGGAACTACCGATACTCGCCCGCTTATGGATCTCGCGAATACTCCGTGATGCACGAGGGAGCCATGGGACACGATGTGCTGAATATACGCAGCGTGATAGTTTCGGAGGATTCCAAGAGTCTGTTCTTGGAAATCCCGGATCTGCAACTTTGTAGCCAATTGCATTTGCTCCTCGATATCGGCATGTCAAAGCCCGTCGAACTCTTTGCAACTGTCAACGCCATGGATACGCCTTACGATTCGGATCGGTTAGTTGCTCGCAATGCTCTGGGCAAAAAACTTCCCCATCCGATGAGTCGGGATTTGGACTATTTGACCAAGCGGATCGCTAATCCTTGGCAAAAGAAGCTCGAAGGGGCAAGGGAGATTCAGATCAAGGCGATGGACAATCTGCAGTTCTCGGAAAAGAAGTTGCAGGCTAAACCAGGCGAGGTGATCAAGCTCAAGTTCGTCAATCCCGATGTGGTTCCTCACAATTGGGCGTTGGTTCAACCCGGAAGGCTCGAACAAGTCGGCGATTTGGCCAACAAGCTCATCGGATCCCCGGAGGCTTATCTCAAACAGTACGTACCGGACTCCGATGCAGTGATTTGTTTTACCGACATCATCGAGCCGGGTTCGGAATTTTCGATCTATTTCAAAGCTCCTGAAAAGCCTGGTCGCTATCCTTATCTGTGCACGTTTCCTGGGCACTGGATGGTTATGAATGGAATCCTCGAAGTTGGGCTATAGAAAGGCTCTTGCAACAAACTCATGAGTGATCAAACGCACATTGCCCTGGGGCAAAGCCCTTATGTGTCTGTCCGATGGCAAGGAGATTCGCTGGGCCAGCTCGAACTTTTGGATCAGACGTTATTACCAGAGACGCTCCGGATGATTCCGATCCAGAGCGTCGAGCAAGCCCACGAGGCGATCGTATCGCTGAGGGTTCGTGGAGCACCTGCCATTGGCATCGCAGCGGCCTATGCGGTCGTCACAGGGATGAGACCTCTGGTCGAGCGTCGCGCTGCGATCGAAGAGTCGGTGCAAAAAGCTCAATCGCTTTGCGATTACTTGGCCACCAGTCGCCCTACGGCGGTGAATTTGTTCTGGGCTCTGGACCGTATGCGACGAATCATCGATCGCAATAGCAATGTCGCTTCGGCTCATGAACTTGCCAATCAACTCTTGCGTGAGGCTCGTCAGATCCACGACGAGGATCGTCGCATGTGCCATGCAATCGGGGAATACGGAGCGTCTTGTTTCGAACCCGGCAGCGGGATTCTTACCCACTGCAATACCGGAGGTCTAGCGACATCGGAATTTGGAACCGCGCTGGCTGCTATATTGACGGCCCATTACCAAGGCAAGCAGATACAGGTCTACGCCGATGAGACTCGACCGCTCTTGCAAGGTGCCCGATTGACGATGTGGGAGCTTCAGCAGCACGGAGTTCCCAGCACCTTGATCTGCGACTCCATGGCGGCCCAAGTCATGCGTGAAGGTCGTGTCCAGTATGTGATCGTCGGGGCCGATCGGATCACAGCCCGAGGCGATACGGCCAATAAGATCGGGAC
>JAJTFC010000183.1 GCA_021298315.1 Planctomycetaceae bacterium | reverse complement strand
CGACAGCCATCGTCGACGGATCGAGGGTCAGCGTGGACTCGTGCGCTACGCGGCGGGGCATCCGAGTGAAATGAACAAGCTTGCCGATACCCTGTTTCAACTCGCGAATTCCGATGAGACTCCATTAAAGACACGCATCGCAGCCATCTTTGCCATCGAATTGATCCGAGATCAATGGCTCCGAGCAAAACAAGACCCAAGAGTCGCCCGGTCACTTGCGGACTCTCTGATTCGACTTGCCAATCGCCCTGCCGTGAACGCTTGGGTTATCCGGGCCCTTAGTGACGCACAACTTTTGGATGACCCAAAGGTTCAGGAAGTGATCCGAAAGGGGCTCAATACTGGCGATCCACGAACGATCACCGAAGCGCTCTTGGCATTGATCAATGGCCCAAAAATCGAGTTCGTTAGCGACATCGTCGAGCATCTTTCGAGCCAAGAGCCTTTGATTCGGCATCTAGCGACACGAGCTTTCTCCAAGCAGGATTGCCTTCAGGCCGCAAGCCAAATCTTCAAGACACAGCCCAAGGATAGCGAGGCATATGAGCATGCCGTACAGGCGCTGGCCATGAAGCATGATCCGGAGGTGATTACCGCGTTGATTGCATCGCTCAAGCAATTCGATGACGCCGCATTGCGAATACTCAGTAGGCTCGCTTACCGTGAAGGAGAGTGGAATGGCGCGAGTTGGGGTACACGTCCCGACACGCGAGGACCCTATTATCAGCCGGAAGCTTGGGAGATGACCAAGCCGATTGAAGAGGCCGTCGATCGATTTGTAGCCGGCACAGACGCAGCCCAAGGCACCGAAGTTCTGCGTCTGTTAGCGCTCCATCGTTGGGATATAACACCGCGATTGGAAGGCTGGATGCGATCCTCCCAATGGAGCGAATTACCGTTGGTACAGAGGATCGGTTTGCTCGAAGCGGCTGGTAAGCTACCCGACTCGGTGTTAAAGATGCTCGAAACACTTGCGGGGGATCCACGCGTTTCGCAATCGGATCTAATACCGCTTCTTGGGGTTTTGCTCAAACAGAATTCCAAGCAAGCTCTGCCTGCGATTGCGGTGGTACTTGCTCAAACCGGAAATGTTTCCACGGAACTGCAAGCTCAAGCATGGAAGCGATGCCAAGAGAGCGAAACGCTCGCGAAGAATTTGGTAAGTGGACTACAAGCCGGCAACCCACCTACGGGTGACGTACAAGCCTTGCTGGTATCAGCGATCGCTTGCCGCAAAGACCAATCGCAGCGCCCCGAAGTCCTCAGTGCTGTCGATACCATTTGGTCGTCCGAGGAGATGGTTCAGAAACTGCTTGAGATGTTTCGCGTTGGAGATTGCAGGCAAGCTGAGCCGCTCGTCAGGCGTGCAATCTTGGACAACCGCCCGGGGGTTGAAAAGGTTGGCAAGGAGTTAGCCAGTCAATGGGGGCTGGCGGATCTGAGTCAATGGAATGGTCCAAAGATTTCGTCGCTCAAGAAAGAGGATGTGCTCAAGGAGGTTGTGGCTTCCAAAGGGGATATCCAACGTGGCGAACAAGTCTTTGCGTTGCTTGGATGTGCCAAGTGCCATGATATCAAGCCAACAGAAGCTTTGAGGGGGCCTTATTTGCCCAACGTAGCCAAGACCTACAAACGCGATCAGCTAACCGAGGCGATTTTGATGCCTAGTAAATCGATCGCCCAAGGCTTCGTGCAAAATGTCTTCAGGCTCGATGATGACCGTGTGGTCTCTGGGTTTGTCACCAAGGAGAGTCCCGAGAAGATCGTGCTCAGGAATGCACAAGGGGAGATTGTCGAGGTAGACGTCGAGTCGATTGCTGAGCGGAAAGAAAGTCCTGTTTCGGTGATGCCCGAGGGGCTTGCCGACGGAATGCCAATCTCTGCCCTTGCGGATTTGGTCAGCTATCTCGAGTCGCTCAATTAGTTGCGTTCGTTTACGTTGAATGAAGTGGTATTTGGGATATAGCGTTGCCAGATTGGTTGATTTTGGAGGTTTCAATGCCGTGCTCGTAATCGAAGAGGGCTGGAGTGTGCGAAAAGGATTTGACCACGAACCTCAGTGGCAATCCGCTAGGCAATCTCTATCATCCAAGCACGAGTGTTTTTCAAAGAGGTTCAAATCGCGATGAAATTGAACAATCTGCTCGTCCTGACAATTTTTACCTCCGGATTGTTTGGTGGTTTGTTTCATGCAAACAACAGATGTTTGGCTCAAGACGACAGATCCAAAATCCATACCGTCTCGATCGGTCCCGATGCACAGCAGCAATTGCAGTCGGCGATTGTGTTGGCAGCACCGGGTGATACGATCCAACTCCAAGAAGGTGTCTATCGCTTGGACTCGGAAATCAATATCACTTGTTCCCATCTGACGATCCAAGGAGCCGGTCCAGAGAAATCCATTCTATCGTTCAGAGGTCAAGCTGCTGGCGGCAGCGGGATCTTGGGGACGGGCAACGCATGCGTGATCCAGGATCTTGCGGTCGAAGATACCGCAGGCAACGCGATCAAGATCTTGGGAGCCCAAGATGTCACGTTTCGAAGAGTCAGAACCGAATGGACCGATGGGCCAAAGTCCACCAACGGAGCTTATGGACTCTATCCGGTCGAATGCAAAAATGTACTGATCGAAGATTGCGTTGCAATCGGGGCATCCGACGCGGGTATCTATGTGGGGCAGTCCCAGGACATCGTGGTTCGCAGGTGCCGTGCGGAGCGAAATGTTGCAGGAATAGAAATCGAAAACAGTCTACGCGCGGATGTTTATGAGAACATCGCAACGAACAACACGGGCGGTATTTTGGTTTTTGATCTGCCGGGCCTAAATCTTAAGAACGGTGGTAATGTCCGTATCTACAAAAATCGCGTCGAATCGAATAATCATACGAACTTTGCTCAGCCTGGAGCGATCGTCGGCGAAGTGCCTTCTGGGACCGGCATGATGTTGATGGCTACCGATCACGTCGAGATCTTTGACAACGATATCGCTGACCACCAAACGAGCAATATCGTCATTGTGAGTTACTTGGTGACCGAGCGAAAACTCAACGATAAAGCTTACGATCCGTATCCCGAAGCCTTCTCGATCCATGACAATCGCATCCAGAAAGGGGGTACTAAACCCGCTGGGAAAATAGGAAAGATGCTTTCCCCAATCCTCGGAATCCCATTCCCAGATATCTTTTACGATGGAATCCTGGATGCCAAAAAGTTGGTCGATGGTAAGCTCCCTGCAGAGTTGGCTGGAAGCATCCGCGAAGCACCGACAACCACATTTGCAAACGTCCATCTGGATCGATTCTCACCGACGAATCTGTTCAACGGGAAATTTGCGATCGATAAAGACTTGCAGCCTTTCGATGTTGAGCGCAAGTCGCTTGCAGCCGTTGAACTTCAAGCCCATTCGGCGCCAACAGGTGAGTCCGATCCAGCCGTTTTGGTTTATCGGAGTGCTCCCAAGTTGCTCAGCCAATGGAGTATGTTTCAAAAGCTCGACGGGAAATGGGTAAGAGCCAAGGACACGATTCCCTATGAGCTCAACACCCCTCTTTATTCCGACGACACATTGAAGCACCGATGGTTTCGTTTGCCAGAGGGAAGCAAGATCCGTTGGCAGGAAGGTGCACCGCTTGATTTTCCTGTGGGCACGGTGATCGCAAAAACCTTTGCGTATCCCGACCCGACCGACGACGCAACTCCCGGGCAACAGTTCCTTGAGACGCGGATCGAATTCCGGACCGAATCGGGTTGGTACGGTTACTCCTACGTTTGGAATCAAGATCAAAGCGACGCACAGTTACGGCTCGGTGGAGATCGGATTGAAACCAGTTGGGTCGATGCCCAAGGCACCTTGCAATCGAACCGCTACGAGGTTCCTAATGCCAACCAATGTTTGACATGCCATAGCCAAAACAACCGTTATGAACCTCTCGGGCCAGTGGCCGGCAATTTGAATCGCAAGTTCACGGCAGCTGATGATGCAACTCAGTTGGCCAGTTGGATCGATGCGGGGATTCTGGAAAATGCACCTGCGGCCAGCGATCACCCTAGGTTTGCAAGTTTAGATGATCCAGTCAGTGGCGATCTAGGGCAGCGCGCAAGGGTTTGGCTGGATGTTAACTGTGCCCATTGCCATAATCCGGCTGGTACCGCTCGTACCTCGGGGCTCGACTTGCGCATGGAACAGAACGATCCTGCGAAATGGGGAGTGATGAAGTCTCCGGTCGCTGCAGGCAAGGGTTCCGGCGGTCGTAAGTACGATATTGTTCCAGGGAAGCCTGATGAATCGATTTTGTTGTATCGAATCGAGTCCCAGGATGTGGGTGCACGCATGCCGAATTTGGCTCGCAATCGAGTTTTTCATCCTGCGAACAATCTTGTGCGGCAGTGGATCGCAAACCTTGATCTGGGCGAACAAGAAGCCGTGAGCAAGTAGGATCGCTAGGACTTGGAACCAGGCCACTTGGACCACCATGCCTTGAATTGCTTCCACTGCTCTTCAAGAAACGCTTTTTGACTTGGGCTCAGCGCATCCGAGGGATTGAAGTGGTTTGCGTACTCGGGGTTCCCTTCGAGCACCATCAAGTGCTTGTAGTAGAGAACCAGGTCGGGACCTTCATCGTACTTCGAGAGCACCGCGAGTGCCGAGTCGAGCTCTTGGGCTAGCCTTCTTGATTCGACGCAGCCAGCAGCAGCTTTGGTGCAAAGTTCGATCAGTCGGAGCACTTGTCGAGGGAGTGCGTTGCCGACACCCGTGATGGCTCCGACAGCTCCGCATCGAACAAAACCGTGGAAGACTTGGGTATCGACCCCGACCATAAGAGCAAGGTTTGGATTGCCGGTGGTGATATGCTCGGCGGCATAACTAAGCGATTCAGCACCACCGAATTCTTTGAATCCAACTAGATTGGGAAACTGCTTGTGGAGATCAAAGAACAGATCCGCTTTGGTTTGGAAGCCGTAGTAGGGACTGTTGTAGATCACCGCCGGTAGGCTCTTAGCAGCCGAGAGGATACCCGCAAAGTGGCTGCGCTGGGCCGAGGTTGACGTTCCTCGGGACAAGACGCGAGGAATAACCATCAAGCCCGCAGCACCAACCTTCTGCGCATGAGCCGCATGCTCTGATGCGATCTTGGGGTTCTGAGCACCCGTTCCGACCACGACGGGAACTCCCGCTTTGGCTAATCGAGCAACGCCTTCTTGACGCTGGGCATCGGAAAGCAATGGCCAATCGCCCATCGACCCGCAGTAGACAACGGCTCGCATGCCAAGTTCGATCAACTCCTGTGCTTTACGAACCAAAGCATCGAAATCGGGCTCACCGTTGCTCGTGCAAGGGGTCATGAGTGCAGGGATGCAACCTTGAAAGACATCAGCCAGACGCGTCACTATAAAACTCCGTCATGAGTTTGGGTGGGTGGGAACCTTTGATCGATTCGTGAAGTTCCATCGAGGACGCTAAGTATAGGTCAAACGACTGAAAATCCAAGTGTTCCCGAGGTCTGATCCTAGCACAAGGTGATCAGCAAATGATCAAAGCGGAGCAACGCAAGCTTCCCGGTGGCAAGTAACCCGACCCGTGAGGGAGGCAGCGATAGTACACGGCCGATGGCTTCGCATGACGATCACTCG
>JAJTFC010000064.1 GCA_021298315.1 Planctomycetaceae bacterium | reverse complement strand
TCGGTCAATCCCGATTGCCATTTCCACTACATTCTTGGAAACCACGATGCTCTACCAGCCTTCACCGAGCAACTGCATCAATTGGCCTTAGCCAATCCCCAATTGCAATGGCACAAGCATTATCTTCGACTCAACCGCACGGTTTTACTCCACGGGGATATCATCGATGCGAAGATACCTTTCGAAGCCGACTTTCATGAGCTGCTCGATGCAAGGCGGGTGGCTCACGAGCATCGTCGGCGACCCGATCCCATGAAACACATTCTTTACGACGCAGTGGTCAAGGCGCGTATCCACCGAATCGTAGCGCATGTCGTTAATTCCAATCAGAAAGTACTCGATCGGGTTTCGAGCTACCTCAAGTGGACTGGACAAACCCCAGAGACAGGAGCCGAGCAAGTCTTCTTTGGACACACCCATCGGCCCGTCGATGCGATCGGATACCAAGGGCAAGTCTTCTACAATCCGGGAGCCGCGATCAAAGGGATTCCTTTTAAAATCCTTCCGTTTGAGCCTTAATCCTCAAGGCACTGGGCTTGGACTTGCCAGTATCCGAGCCAGCGGCAGTCAGTTCGTTGATAGGACTTGAGTGTCCCAAGCAAATTTCTAGGGCTGGGTGGACTTGTGGTTGTCTCGCTTTGATTACTATCGATCAGTAGGGCGAGTGCATCGCATAGCTTCGAAGCAGCCTGGGCCGTTGGCAGTCCGATGGGTCCAAGCTCCATGAGGATCAAGCCGTTTTCGGAACGTAATCGGCCTAGGGTTGCAACCTCGCGAGCCAAAACCTTTGACGAGCTTTCTAGAGGCTTATTGCTATACTCGAGCCAATCCCAGCGGACTGCTTTCGATTCGCAATCGGCCAAGTGACTTGGGCTCTGGAAATTGCGTTGGCCTGTGATCACGCAGCAACCGCGTTCGGTTCGCAGGCTCCACTGCGTAGCGATTCGGAAAAGAAAATCCCGTTTCGCATCGGAGATCGGATCCCAATGATTTGACGGATCTGAGCAAAATCCAACACAGACGCAAGAGCGTTTCGGAAGGGCTTCGAAAAAAGAATCGGTTGGGATATTAGGATCTAGAATCATTTCAAGGATGCCTCTTAAGGTCCATTAGCGGATCGCAAAGGGGCTTACCCAGTCGTGCTCTTCGATCAAGACGATCATATCTCGATCATCGCCATCGACTGAGACACCGACCAAATGACCACCGGTAGCACGAACGCTCGCGTTTCCTGGGACTACTGGCTTTGGAACTCGCTTAGTGGCTTGCTCGGCTCTTACGAAGGCGTGCATATCGGGATGGAGTTGAATTGCAGCGAGGTTCAGATCTTTGATGAGCTGTCGGAACGACTCGTCGAGTGTGGCAGATGAGACGTTAGGATTCGATGAAGTATGTTTGGCTTTCGCATTTCGTTCCTCGAGAGGATCCTCGAGGAAAGCTTGGAAGAGATTGACTGTTTGGGATTCTTCATCCGGTGAGTCTAACGATCCAAACTCGATAACCGCATCGGGCTGGGCATGATCGTCGGTGTCTGTAAGGATCGATGAGCTTATTGTGTGCTCAGGGGCAGGTGGTTGTTGGCGCAGGAGTTCCGGCTCAGACCAAGGATTTGGAAGTTGGTGCAGTTGTGTCCAAACCGTACCGATTCGGCTTGCTGGAATGGGTTTCTGGCATTCCGTTGCTGACTGAAGAATGGCTTGGTCGGCCAATTGTTCGATCAGCCTAGGGATTCCATCGCTTGCTCGGAAAACAGCATCGAGTGCTGATGGTTCGAAAACGATCGAGGGATCAGCACCTGCGAGCTCGATCTTTTTACGAATGTACTGAAGTGTTTCTGGATGGCTCAAGGGAGTCAGGTACTGCCTAGAGACGATACGTTGATTAAGCGACTCCATGTGAGGGTGTGCCAAGGTGTCCTCGAGCTTGAGAGTACCTGCGAGTACCAGATGGAGGCATGGCTTACCGAGGGATATCGTGTTGGTAAGGAGTCTAAGTTCGTCGAGGAGTTTCACGGAAAGCGTTTGTGCTTCGTCGATCACCAAGGCGACTGCATTTGATTGAGGGGGTTGCTGGCTCAGATGTTTTTGCAGGGTGAGCCTAAGTTGCCCTTCGCTCGTTTCTTGATAGGGCAGTCCGAGGTGAAAGAGAATCGACTGCAGGAGAGCCCGTCGGGTGCAGATTTGGGAGCTAGCAAGGAGCGCCACCTGCATCGAGGAGCTAAGTTTCTTGGCGATCATCATTGAGCAGATCGATTTACCCAAACCGGCTCCGGCAATGATCATCGAAGGGCCTTCGCCCCGAAGTACGCATCGTATGGAGTGTTCTATTGCTTGGTGGCAACAGGTTGTCGGAACGTAGGCGTCTAGATTAGGTGCGACACAAAAAGGACGCTTGGATAGTCCAAAGAACGATTCCACCATTCGAATCACCCGCCAATTTGCTAGCGATTATGCGCAGCTTGAGTTATCTCTACATTTCGGCAGAGATCGGCTAGTGACAATCGATTTGATGAGTCGAATCGGTAGGATCGTTACAGATTCTCGGCAGGAGTGGCTCGAAGTTTTATTCTGCTAGGGAAACTCTTTGGTGAGTAAGGGTGCTTCGCTTGGCGTTTTCTAGGATTCGGATAGCTTCGTTGGTCTCTTGCAGGTCGCTTACCAGGCTGGATTTGGAGGCGACAGCTCTGTGGAATTGAATGAGCATTTGCTGGCCGATAGGGAGTTCTGTGTCGAGGGTTTCCTGATGCCGACCTGCATCATCGAACCACACGAGAGTCGAGGGCAAATCGATGAAGGCAAGGCCTCGTTCGCAGCAAACTTGCACGGCCGCTGGTGGACGAAACGCGATGGCTTCGGCCCATACGGAAGGGATATAGGCACCGCAACTGATTTGAGCCAGGATTGCGTTGGGGTTGGATTCAGGGTCTCCAAAGCCGAGGCTCAGAATCTGATAGTCCGCGTTCTTCGGGCTGGGTCTGCTCAGATGCCTGATGGCTTGTATCCAGTCGGGTTCCTCGCCGACGATGTATTTGCACCAATCGATCAGTTCCAAAAGCTCCCTGCTAGAGTCGCGTTCTAGTGAATTGCTATTTGCAATATCGTTTGATTCGCTCGGCAAGCGACGATGGCAAAACAGTAAGCGCGGGCGTCCAAGTCGGGTGGCGATGAGTTCCTTAAACCGGAGTGTTGCAGGTGCATAGCGTCTAGAGAATCCACTCATGAAGGGGATGCCTGAGTCAGCGATCGCTGCCTGGAGCCCTTGGGAGTTGATCGACTGAATATCGACTTCGGATCCGCAGAAGACACCTTTTTGGAATTCGCAAGCGGCCCACAACGGCTTAAGGTGATACCAATCGTCTTCGAGTAATAAAACGGCATCGACCGCCGAGTGTGAGATCAGGGTTCGGAAGCTATCAAAACTGCTGGAATCGAGTTCTCTGGAAGCTGTTTCTGCTAGTGCAGAAACGCTGTGATAGACACCCACGACCATGAATCGATCTCGGAGGCTGCGGAGAGCGGGCAGGTATCTTTGTTGCCAGTCTGATCCCAGTCCGATAACAGCGACTTTGAGTTTTTGCATGGTACTTTTGGGGGAGAGCTAAGCAATTCGATGATAGAGGAATTGCACGCTTGGGGGGGCAGAGCCCCCAAGAATCCGCCTTGAAGAGAGCAAGTGCTAGAAGTACGCTTGGGCGAGAAAGGCTAGGTGGCAAGCAAGGGAGCTAAGATGGTTGCTACAAACCTGCTTGGATCCGACGGGCATGCGTGGTTTAACGCTTGCGGCGTTTGCACTTCGCGTTTCCTTGACGGACTTTGTAGCGAGGGTTGCTCTTGCAAATCACATAAATTCGGCCTCTGCGACGAACGACTTGGCAATCAGCATGTCGGTACTTGAGGGCACCAATCGACGAAACGACTTTCATTGTAACAATCTCCAAACTTCGGTGTTGCCAATGGGAACAGAGAGCGGGGGTCTTTTCCCGAGGGCTCACCAGTATATCGACGAGGGAAATCCTGGCAACAGCAAAAAGGCTGGGTTTTTGTCCGATTTGGGGCCCTTAGGTGGGGAAATTCGCTCCAGCAGTGCAGAATCCGAAGGAACCGCGACCGACTGGTCGGTGTGTTTCCAAGACCCTACCACCGGCAAGGATTCGCTAGCAATTGCCCGTTCAAATGCCGTGTGTCTGTCCCCGGTCATAAATCGCTTGAATTAACTATCGATACTCGATGCATCGATATTATCCTCCGCAACATTTGCCTCCCAACCGTCGTACTCCCCACGATGCCTCGAGGCTATGCTCGTAAACGCAGTCGTCAACCGCTTAACCTCAGTCTCCTCGAGCGCCATCTCTCTGGTCGTCGATACACACCAGCTCGGCTTAACGAAAAGTCGCTTCCACCAAGGTGCTTCGTATCGAAAAACCTCACTCTCAAAGTCGATCTTCGATAGGTCTTCCATCGCTCCCTGAGCGTCGTCTTGCGTTGGAAAAACGAAATAAAAGTTGACCTCCCTGGATTTGCTGAAATCAATCCCAAGTTGCTTGAAAACTTCAAACAAAGTGTCATCGCCTTCGTGGTTGTGCATCTGGGTCTCTCCCTTTCTTCAATGGGCTTACTCGGGCTTCTCTTGCCTTGTGACAATCGGTACATAACCAATCTCAAACCCTTCTGGCGGTTGGACGATCAATCCCGGATCGATATCGGCCAAAGATCCTCGCGTCGGTGGCGGTAAATAATCGCGATCTATCGTCCATAACCGATGCAACTTCTCAACGCGTCCCTGGATGACCTCCCGCTGCTGATCACTCATGTCTGCATTCATCAAAGCGGGCTGATCGCAAAATCGGTACCAATAATAAGTCACAGTGCTACCATCTCCAAGGGTTGCCTTAAATGGTCCTGCCACCGGTCCTGGCTTCTTCCAACTGCTTTGAGGTTCCTCGGGAGTCACATAAGCACCCGTCTTTGCATTCCTGACTCTGGGGAACTCAACTTCGTGCAACCCGCTCTCCTTGGGCACATCCTTCGGGTCAACTGTGACCCATAACTGGGTCTCTTTGTTTCCGACAGTTCGTTTTTCCAATCGATAATACTCTGGAAGCGTCCAATGCTTAGGCTCCGACTCGTCGGACTTGCTCACCGGCGGATGACTCCAACGGTAACCGTAAGTATGCTGATCGATCGCAACAGGATTGGCAAAGCTATTCCAAGCAATCGCAAGCTTGTCCTCGCGCGCCGTTCCCGGAGGATAGATCCTCCATGTCGCTCCACCCTTGCTCTCAAACTCATGCAATGCGTATGTCCCCGAATCAATCTGTCCAGTGGCTTGCGGACCACCGTTAAACCACGATTCGACCTTATCCCACAATGCAGCTTTGTTGTAAGCGCTAACACGATGGATCAATACCGCATCTTCTTGGCCAGCAGGAAACCATGTAGGTGCTACCCTTGCATAAGTACTACCTTGCACATCCCGCGATAAATAAGCAGGGATATGCTGGGTCTCCATCTGAATCGCTTTGTTGGGATTCGAAGGCAATGTATCGAGGAACATGCCGGCCAATTCGGGCTTTTCCACTGCAGGTTGGGACCAAAAATAGGGTAAAAAGGAAGTCACTGGTCCTTTGAAGTTCCCGCTATTGATAAACAGTGTCCAACATTGATTACCCGTTGGAATCTCTTTGCCCTCAGTCGTCTTCTTCGGGTCCGTAAGCGGCAAGGGTAAATAGCCATATCCGAAGAGCTCTCCGCATGTGCCCTGCTTAAGATTCAATCCATCGGGTGGCCAAAGGAGCCTCGGACTAAGTTGGGCAATGGCGTAGTGACCTGCAGGCTTGTTCCAGTCGCGGCCTTTACCGGCTCCAGGTCCATTGGCCCACTCCCGGAAATTCAAAGCCACACCTCCCATGATGAACTTGGGCGTCTCGGTAGCAAACCGCGTATCTCTCCACCATCCAAGCCCCCCTTCGATGTCTGAGTAATGATTCTTGGGAGCCGGCTCGGGAAACTGGGCAAACATCCAAGTCCCAAACAAACCGCTTTGGAATTCTTGGCCCGGATAGTTTTTCAGCAGCGGCCATGCAGCCACATACATCGAAAATCCCGCATTAAAGTCTTGCGAAACTTTGCTATGGGGCACCAGCAGATAACCTGCCATCTCCCCCTTTTGCGGTTTTGTGCCAGTCGACCCATCGCTCTGCCCCCAAGCAGCAAAAGTCGAACTCGCTACGAGCAACAACGAAAGAAACTTCTTAACAGTCTGCAGTAATGGATTCACAAGGAGTTCTCTATCGGTTTGAGCAGTCGGTGCAGCTTCGAAGTATATCACAGGCTCGCTCTGTATACGACTACTCAATGCACAGTTACTGGGCCTGCAGCCCGGTGGCTAGGCTTAGTAACCCGAACCGTGAGGGAGGGAGCGTTAGTACACGGCTGATGGCTCCGCGTAACGATCACTCGAGCGCTTCCTCGTTGACACTTCGGGTTACGGGGCCTGCGGCCCTGTGGCTTGGCTTAGTAACCCGAACCGTGAGGGAGGGAGCGATAGTACACGGCCGATGGCTTCGCGTGACGCTCACTCGAGCGCTTCCTCGTTGACACTTCGGGTTACGGGGCCTGCGGCCCTGTGGCTAGTCTAGTAACCCGATCCGTGAGGGAGGCAGCGATAGTGCACGGCCGATAGCTTCGCGTGACGCTTACTCGAGTGCTTCCTCGTTGACACTTCGGGTTACTGGGCCTGCGGCCCGGTGGCTAGTCTAGTAACCCGATCCGTGAGGGAGGCAGCGTTAGTACACGGCCGATGGCTTCGCATGACGCTCACTCGAGCGCTTCCTCGTTGACACTTCGGGTTACTGGGCCTGCGGCCCGGTGGCTTGGCTTAGTAACCCGAACCGTGAGGGAGGAAGCGTTAGTACACGGCCGATGGCTCCGCATAACGATCACTCGAGCGCTTCCTCGTTTACACTTCGGGTTACTGGGCCTTGCGGCCCGGTGGCTTGTCTTAGTAACCCGAACCGTGAGGGAGGCAGCGACAGTACACGGCCGATGGCTTCGCGTGACGCTTACTCGAGCGCTCCCTCGTTGACACTTCGGGATACTGGTGTGATGGCCTGCGGTGGACTTCCGTCGGAGATTTCGTCTCGTTTGGGAATCAGAGGTACCACCATCAAAACACCAGCAACGACCCCAAGGGTGACGGCATATGCCCAAATATAGTACTCGGTTCTTTGAAGGAATCCGAATTCTGGTGAGGATGTTAAAATCGCAAACGCGAGGGTCTGAAAGATCGCCGGCCCTAACAGCAGTGCGACTCCGAATAAAGGGAGGTAAAACCATCGACTCTTACTGCGCAGCGCCCCAAGCAGAAGAAAGCTAAGCAGGCCCATGGCCAAAGAAGTCCAAATGAACCAAATTCCCATCGCAACCAAATCCCAGCCCGTCCATCCTTGTTTGTATACCGTTGTATTGCTGATCGACTTCGCACCTAATGCAAGTCCAGCCGAAATCGCTGTCAATCCTAGCATCGAGCGAATCGAGTACTGCCCGCTTCCTGCTCGATCCCTGGTGACCCAATAAAAATCGCTTCGTCGGAACATCTGACTCTGAAGCCATCCGGCTACCAAATAGATTGCCAGACCTCCCAGACAAATGATGGCTACGAATACGATTGGAACTCTGGGTATCCATGCAATATTGAATCCAATGATCACAAGCATAGAGGTGGCTACCGAAAGAGGACCTCCAAGCAAGAATCGTAGCAATCTGTCTGGAACATAGCTGTGTAGCAAAAGCCAGATTGCAAGGTACTGGGCTAACCACAATCCTACAGAGAAACAAGCTAGGAATCCTTCTTGCTCCAATCCGAGCGATGCGATCCCAAGATCCCCAACAAGCACTAGGATCGCCAAGAGCAAACCCCAGAGCAACTGAAATCCATCGAATCTTTGCGACAACTCTGGGGCACGGGTTTGTGAGTCCCCATCCCATTCACAAGAATCCTTATGGGAGTTGTGGTCTAACGGTCTCATATACCGATGCCATCAGGGGTACTCCAATAACCACCTCGCAAGTGGTCAAATACAAGCCTCTTTGCAGGCCCCCCATTGCCTACGCTCTGATCGTGCATGATCCCTTGACCACTCGGATCCAACTCGTAGACACATTGCCCATTGCACCATGTTTTGATCGGCCAGCCTTGAAGGGTCGTGCCGTGCCAAGGAGACCACTTCGATTTGGTCCACTGCTTGGTATTCTCGATCGTCCGGCATAGTTTTGGATCGACCAAAACGACATCGGCATCGTAACCGACCTCGATTCGTCCTTTGCCAACAATCCCCCAAACTCGTGCCGGTGCGTCGGCAGTCCAAGAAGCGATTTGATTCCAAGTGCACTCGCCTCGCGAGGCTCGATCCAACAGCAGTGCAAAATAGTTTTCGACAGCCGGTAGTCCACTTGGTGACAAAGGATACGGTTGCGATTTTTCTTCGAGCGTATGTGGGGCATGGTCGGTCGCTACCACCTGGATCTTGCCCTCGACCAAGGCTTGCCACAACAGCTTATTGTCCTTGGCCGACTTGATCGAAGGATTCATCTGGATGAGGCTTCCGAGTCGATCGTAATCGTCCACGTTAAAGTACCAGTGGTGGGGGCATAGTTCCGAGGTGATGAGCCCTCCATGGGACTCCAGCAGAGGAATCTCATCGGCGGTGCTCACGTGCAGCACATGAAAGCGATGCTTATGCCTGACAGCTAGGTCGATCGATCGACGGGTTGCGACGATCGCCGCTTGGTAATCCCGGATTCGGGAGTGATCGTGGATCGTCAAGTTGCTTCCCAACCGAGCTTGGTTTCCGCGTACGGTCGACTCATCCTCGCAATGCGCGCAAATCGGAACTTTTGTTTCTGCGAAAATTCGCTCAAGTGCTTCTTGTTCGTCGACCAGCAGATCGCCGGTGCTCGAACCGATAAAGATTTTGATCCCAGGAATACCGGTAGCGACTTTGAGCGCATCGATGTTCGTCGAGGTGGCCCCCATGTAGAAACCGTAGTTGACCAGTGACTTGGACGCTGCGATAGCATACTTTTGCTCGATGAGCTCTTGGTTGATCGCAGCCGGTTTGGTGTTGGGCATTTCCAGAAAGCTCGTCACCCCACCGGCAGCACATGCTCGACTGGCCGTAGCGAGGTCTTCTTTGTGCGTCAGACCCGGCTCGCGAAAATGGACTTGGTCGTCGATCAATCCAGGAAAAAGAACGAGCTCCTGAGCATCGACGATTTGGTCTGCGCTGGTTGTTGCAGGTGCATCAATCGCAGCAATCTTGCCATCGCGTAGTAAAACGTTGCTGACCGCAACACCGCTGGGAAATACCACTTGGGCGTTTCGGATGAGCGTCGAACCTTGCACAGTCCGGGTTACCATGGGTGTAGACTCTCTTGAAAAAACAACAAAACAATTCATTGGACACGTTGCTAAACAATTATCTCTAAATCCTCTAGAATAGCGAGTCGACCGAGTCCACTTCCAAGCTAAAGGCAGCTGTTTTCATGACTTCCAAATCTAAATCATCGATCGTTTTTTTTCCGTTGCTCATGACCTTGCTGACCCAAGCTATCGGGATTCTCTGGGCCCAAGAACCCAGCCCATTCGATACAAGAGGTTGGAGCAACCGCATCGAGCAAGCCCTTCGAGACGGAAAAGCTGACCAAGCGCTTGCGGAAATCAGTCGAGCGATCGCTAAGTCGCCGGAGTTGTCCCAACTCTATTTGATCCGAGGGTCGTTGCTGTTTCGAAGCGGCAAAATCGATGAGTCCTTGCCAGACTTTGACAAAGTCATTGAAATCGATCCCCCACTGAAACCTTATCTTTGGCAGCGAGGAATCGCTCTGTACTACGCAGGGAAATATCAAGATGGCCTCGATCAGTTTGCCGTCCATCGCGATGTGAATCCCAACGATGTCGAAAACGCCTTTTGGCACTTCCTGTGCGCTGTAAAAATCAAAGGCCTCAAGGCGGCCCAAGACGACGTGCTGCTCTCGGGCAACGATCAGCGTGTTCCCATGATGCAAGTCCAGCAGTTGATCCAAGGGAAAGCGACCGTTGAGCAAGTCATCGCGGCGGCTGAAAAGAATCGCAAGCTCATCGATGGTTCGGACTACGATCGTTTCTACGGATACCTCTACGTCGGTCTGTACTACGATGCGATCGGGAACCGCGTCAAAGCGCTCGAATGGATCGAGAAATGCGTCGCCTTGGACGTCTCTGGATACATGGGAGATGTTGCAAAGGTTCACCTCGATACCCTTAAGAAGGAACTCGTCGGCGGAGAATCACCCAACAAACAGAAAGGGAAATGGGTTTCGCTCTTCAACGGAAAAGACCTGACGGGTTGGACTCCCAAGATCCGTGGATTTAAACTCGGAGAAAACTATGCCGATACCTTCCGCGTCAAAGATGGGATGATCCAAGTCCGCTACGACGGCTACGAAAAATTCGATGAACGCTTTGGCCACCTGTTCTACGACGGTGTCTACTCGAAGTACCGGCTTCGAATCGAGTATCGCTTCGTGGGCGAGCAAGCCTCTGGGGGTCCGGGCTGGGCGATCCGCAACTCGGGCGTGATGCTCCACGGACAACGCCCTGAAACCATGACCATCGATCAGGATTTCCCTTGCTCGATCGAAGCCCAATTCCTAGGAGGAAATGGAACCGACGCTCGAACCACATCGAACCTCTGCACGCCTGGCACCCACGTTGAAATCGGTGGAAAGCTCTTCACCCCACACTGCACGAATTCCAAGTCAAAGACTTATCATGGCGACCAGTGGGTTACCGCCGAGTTCGAAGTCTTAGGCAACGAAGTCATCCGACACATCATCGATGGCCAAGTCGTCTTGGAATACCAACGGCCCCAACTCGATCCTAATGATGCCAGTGCCAAACCACTGATCCGCGATGGAATGGTTCGCATTGAAAGCGGAACGATCTCTTTGCAATCCGAAAGCCATCCGATCGACTTTCGAAAAGTCGAAATCATGGTGCTCGAATAAACTCTTTGGCAAGCAGTAACTGCTTGAACGCTCCGGATGCCTTTAACCTTTGACAACCGTTTCATACGCGAACTACCTGGTGAAACAGCCTCATCAGGTTCGTCCCGCAAGGTGCTCGGTGCGTGTTACTCGCCTGCCTTGCCAGTCCAACCTAGCGATCCGAAACTCTTGGCTTATGCCCAAGAAGTTGCTGATCTGCTTGGAATCACGGAATCCGAAATCTCATCGGATTGGTTCCTCGATGCATTTTCCGGACGCAAGTTGCTCGAACCAATGCAGCCGTTTGCGATGTGTTATGGAGGCCATCAGTTCGGGCATTGGGCAGGGCAACTTGGAGACGGACGAGCGATCAATCTCGGTGAAGTGATCAATCGAGATGGTCAGCGCTGGATGCTCCAACTCAAAGGTGCCGGTCCGACGGCTTACTCTCGAAATGCAGACGGTTTTGCCGTCCTGCGCTCGAGTGTCCGAGAGTTTCTCTGTTCCGAGGCGATGCACCATCTAGGGGTTCCCACGACGCGCGCGTTGTCGTTGGTCGGTACTGGAGACCTCGTGGTTCGGGATATGTTCTACGATGGTCGTCCAAGGCGAGAGCCAGGCGCGATCGTCTGCCGAGTCGCACCTACTTTCGTTCGTTTTGGCAACTTCGAAATATTCGCAGCACGCCAAGACATCCCCAATCTTCGAAGACTCATCGAATATGTGATACGCACTGATTTTCCCGAACTGGTGCGGGGCCAAGAGCACGTTGACTCGGCCATTATTGTCCAGTGGTTTCGAGAGGTTTGTCGCCGAAGTGCAGTGATGGTTGTTCATTGGATGCGTGTCGGCTTTGTCCATGGTGTGATGAACACCGACAATATGTCGATTCTGGGGCTGACGATCGACTATGGACCCTATGGGTGGCTCGAAGACTACGATCCAACTTGGACACCCAATACAACCGATGCAGAAGGCCGCCGCTACTGTTACGGTCAGCAACCTCAAATCGCTTATTGGAATCTTGCCCAACTCGCCAACGCTATCTATGCGTGTGTAGAAGATAAGGAATCGCTTGAGGGAGCCATGGAGTTGTACATTCAGACGATGCAGAGCCAGTGGCAAGAAACAATGCTCGCCAAACTCGGGCTCCTGCGCTGGACGAGCGCCGAAGACTCATTGATCGAGTCGATGTTTGAACTACTCCGCGCGGCAGAAACCGATATGACATGGTTCTATCGACTCCTGGGGACTTGGCCCGTCGCACAGGCTCATCGAAACGACCCAGAGCAAAGATCCAAGTCGGCATTGAAACACTTTCACGAGGCCTATTACCGGCCAGAGCAATGCGACGGGGTCTACGTCAAGCGTTTGGTCGATTGGCTCGATCGCTACGATCAGCGTGTCATGGAGGATCATACCGATCCGAGCAAGCGGCGGGCAACCATGGAGCTTGCCAATCCCCTCTACGTGCTTCGAAACTATCTGGCTCAAGAAGCCATCGACCGAGCTCAAGAGCATGGGGATCCGAGCGATATCATGCGGTTGTTGGAAGTTCTGAGGAACCCTTATAAGGAACAACTCGGCATGCAGCGCTATGCTCAGAAGCGCCCCGAGTGGGCTCGAAATCGTCCAGGCTGCTCGATGCTCTCGTGCAGTTCCTAGTTTCAATCTATCCTTTTGAATCGACCCAACAGGTTACGAATAATTCTGGCCATTGGTCCGGATCGATTTGTTGGTTAGCAGACCAGTGGACCGGTTGGTTTTCATTGCGGTAAGCGTGGATGCACCCCAGACCGATCACTTGGGCGGTCGATCCACGCAATTCGATACCCGTCGATTCGTCGATGCCGATGCCGATGAGTTTCTTGTTCATAGTTACGGCTTTCGCCAAGCGATCAAAGCGATTTTTTTGGGTGAAGTGCTGATCGATGATCACCTTTGGCACGAGCCCAAAGCCTTCCGACATCGCAGGCTCGCTGGCACCGTCGGCGATCATGTTTTTCGACAAGATCGCTGCTCCCGCGCTCGTGCCGCCCAAGACTCCTCCTCGGCGCAATAAGGCATTGAATCTTTCGATCAGCACTGTGCCATTGAAACGCTCAGCGAGTCTGCTTTGATCGCCTCCGGTGATCCATACGGCCTGAGCCTGATCGATCTTCCGGCCAAATTTCGGATCCTTGGCCGCTCGATTGTCCTGTGCATGAACCACAACTACCTCTTGCCAACCCCGGGACTTCCAAAGCTCAAGCCACGGGGAATAATCACCCCCATCCGATCTGGGTGAGGCCGACGGAATGAGCACGAGCGTAGAGTTCTTCGAATTGGATAATTCGCAGAATCGATCTAGAATCGAATCCGGGAGTTTACCACCTCCGCACATCAAGATCGCTCCGTGAGCTTTCGAGTGCTCCTCTTGCATTGCAGCGTGCAAGCGACTAGTTAGGGGGTTTGCGCATAGCGTGGTTGCTCCGAGCGAGAGGATTTCGCGGCGATGGTAGTGGCCTTTATCCATCCTGTTTTAAGCCTTCAATAGCGGCGTTTATGCATCGCATCGATCCCTTTTTGGACGACAGCGATGATTTGCTCGTGGAGGGTTTGTATGTCGGTATTGGCATCGATCATGGCCGTGGTGCCACCGCAGCGTGGCAATTGATCGATGAATCCCCTGCGTACTTTTTGAAAGTATGCAATCCCGCGTTTTTCGAGTCGGTCCTGGCCGCGTTGGATTCTCGATGCAGCAATCTCTGGATCGATATCCAGAACGATAGTCACGTCGGGCATGCAGCCTGCGGTTGCAATTTGGCCCACTTGCCAGAGGTCTTCGACATCCAAGCCACCTGCGGAGCCTTGATAGACGACATTTGCCAGTAGGAATCGATCGCAAACGATCGTCTCTCCGGCCTGCAAGGCTGGTTGGATATTTTCGGCAACGAGTTGTGCTCTTGCGGCCATGTACAAGAGCATTTCGGTGGTATTGGCCAGCGGGATGTCTTCGCGATGAAGCAGAATTTCTCGAATAGCCGTACCGAGTTTGGTCGATCCTGGATCGCGGTGTGTTTGAACGCGATGGCCTTGAGAGGTTAACCAACTTGCCAACAGTTCGATTTGGGTGGATTTGCCTCCGCCATCGATACCGTCTAAGGTGATGAACATTGTATGCCGCCCTACATCGTAAAGGAGTCCATGTCTTCTTGCGGAGCGACTTGGTAGCCTTGCGGTTCCATGGAGCATCCAGCCCGTCCTTGGCTCAGCGAACGAATCGCACTGGAGTAGCCGAAGAGTTCTTTCAGGGGAACCAGCGCGTTGACTTGCGTGATGTAGCCTCGTGACTCGGTCTTCTCGATGAGTCCACGGCGTTGTTGCAAGTCGCCGACGATTTCACCAAGGTAATCCGCTGGGGTCGATATATCCATCTTCATGACCGGTTCAAGGAGTGCCGGACCGCCAAGTTTGAGGCCTTCATCGAAGGCATCACTCGCAGCGATGCGAAACGCGACTTCATCGGATCCGACTTCTGCTGTCTCTGCTCCAAGGATGCTGATACGGATTCCAGTCAGCGGGAACGATCCGATGAGTCCACCACCTTCGGCTCTGTTTTTGAGCTCTTCGAGAGCCGCTTGGCGCAAGTTTTCCGGAAGCATTTTTTCAGGCGGAGTTCGATCCAGTACGATCACCTTGGCCGAAAGATCTTCGAGGGGCTCAAAGCGAACTTGCAATCGTGCAAAGAGCGTTTGCGAACCGATTTGGCGATTGCACTGACCGGTAACCTGGGCAACCTCTCGGATCGTTTCGCGATACGAGACGCGAGGCTTGTAGAATTTCACATTCAATTGGTAGTCGCGAACAAGCCTGTTCTTGATGACTTCCAAGTGCAATTCGCCCATTCCAGAAATGATCGTCTGGCCCGACTCGGCGCTTTCGCTGGCGTGGAACGTTGGATCCTGCCGTTTGAGCATATCGAGGACTTCAGCGAGCTTCTTCCTTTCGGTGGAGTTCTCTGGTTCGATCGCCATCGAAATGACCGATTGAGCGAACTGAATCGATGGCAATTGAACCATCTCGCGGGTGTCGCACAAGGTATCCCCAGTGATCGAGTCGCGAGGACCGATCGCGCAGGCGATATCACCGCACTCGAGGGTATCGATTTGGCCTTGTCGATCTTTTTTCGAGGCATGGATCTGCCAAAGCTGCGCGACGTTTTCTTTTTTGTCTCGGTTGGGGTTGTAAACGCGCGAGTTGGATTCGAGTTTTCCAGAGTAGACCCGAATCCAAAACATATCACCGGTCTTGGCCGGCAGGATCTTGAAGACCAGTGCGCAAAAGGGATCCTTGGGATCGGGCTTACGAAGAATTTTCTTGTCGGGTTTTTTCGGATCGCATCCTTCGACTGCAGGTCGATCGATCGGGCATGGCAGATACGAACCGACTGCATCGAGCAGCGGTTGGACTCCAACCCCGTGCAGAGCCGATCCGCAAAGAACCGGCTGGATGGCTTGACTGATGCAAGCTTCCCTAAGCGTTTTGCGGATGAGTTCAGCGGGGATGGGTTGCTCCTCCATGGCCAAGACCATCATCTCTTCGCTATGGCTATAGAGTTTTTCGAGCATGACGTTTCGCCAATCGCGAGCGTCGGCAAGTAGATCCTCGGGGATGTCTTGAACGTTGACCGTGCGGCCTGCATCTTCGGTGCTGAAGGTCAGGAGCTTCATATCGACCAGATCGATGATTGCTCGAAACGGATCGTCTGTGTGAGATGGGCCTTGCCCGACGGGGATCTGAATGGCCACAGGATCAGCACCTAGCCGCGGTCCAATTTCGTCGAGCACTCGATAAAAGTCGGCACCTTCGCGATCGAGTTTATTGATAAACACGATCCGAGGTACTCCATACTTGTTGGCTTGCCGCCAAACCGTTTCGCTTTGGGCTTCAACACCTTCTCGGGCGCTAAAGACGACGACGGCTCCATCGAGCACGCGCAAGCAGCGTTCGACTTCGGCGGTGAAATCGACGTGACCTGGGGTATCTAGAAGGTTGACCGAACAGTCTTTCCAGCGGAAAGTCACGCAAGCAGCAAAGATGGTGATCCCACGCTGCTGCTCTTCGGGGTCATCGTCGGTTTCGGTCGTGCCCGAATCGACCGCCCCTGCGCGGTGTTTGGTTCCGCTCATATAGAGCATCTGTTCGGTAACGGTGGTTTTCCCAGCATCGATATGCGCGATGATACCGATGTTGCGGATCGTTTTAAGCTCACGAGCCATGCGTCAAAACGCTCAAGCGTTCCAATTCGAGTAAGTTCTGTTTTCCAAGCCAGAGAGTTTTAACTCGGTTGCTTGCGAAGGTCGAGCCATTCGCTGTGGAAAACTCCTGGACGATCGAGCCTTTGGTAGGTGTGAGCACCGAAATAATCCCGTTGGGCCTGGAGCAAATTCGACGGCAGGCGGGCCAGACGGTAACTGTCGTAGTAGCCCAATGCGGTGGTAAAGGCTGGGACAGGGAGTCCTAGATGGCTAGCTGCCATAACAACAGCTCGCCAGGATTCCTGAGCGTTTTCGATCGCTTTTTGGAAGTAGGGGTGGAGCAGGAGGTTTTCGAGGTTTGGATCGGCATCGAAGGCCTCTTTGATCCGATCGAGGAATTGGGCACGGATGATGCAACCACCTCGCCAGAGCAATGCACAATCGCCGTAATTGAGCCCCCAGTCGAGCTCCTTGCTGGCTTCTTGCAGTTGCACGAAGCCTTGAGCATAGGAGCAAATTTTGGAAGCATACAGAGCATGTCGAACCGCTTCGATGAACTTCTTGCGATCGGAGACCAAGCCTTTGACGGCTGCATCGAAAGCCGGATTATGGGATGGAACCGGAGCCGTCAGAACTTTGCTTGCTCGAACACGAGCTTCTTTCATCGCGGCCAAACATCGGGCATAGACCGCAGTGGTCACCAAGGTGCTCGGAACACCCAGATCCAGTGCCAATTGACTCATCCACTTGCCAGTACCCTTGGCACCAGCAACATCGAGGACTTGGTCAACCAAGTATCCGCTTCCACCTTGATCGTCTTTGACGCTGAAGATGTCGCGGGTGATTTCGATCAAGTAGCTTTGCAGCTCACCGCGGTTCCAGTCATCAAATACGCCGTAGAGTTCTTCGTTAGAAAGTCCTGCGGCTTCTTTGAGCAGCAAGTAGGCTTCGCAAATCAACTGCATGTCGCCGTATTCGATACCATTGTGAACCATTTTAACGTAGTGACCAGCACCGCGTGGACCGACCCATTCGCAGCATGGAATGTCGTGCTTGGGGCCTACCTTTGCCGAGATAGCTTGAAAGATCGGTTTGATGGTCGGCCAGGCCGCTTTGCTACCACCGGGCATCAGGCTCGGGCCCTTGAGGGCACCTTCTTCTCCACCTGAAACACCCGATCCGACGAACAAGAGTCCTTTGCCTTCGACCTCCTTGGTTCGTCGTTCGGTATCGACATAGTGGGTGTTACCACCGTCGATCAAGATATCGCCTGGTTCCAGATGGGGCGTGAGTTGATTGATCAGCTCGTCGACCGCAGGCCCAGCCTTCACGAGCATCATGACCACGCGTGGCCGCTTGAGGTTCTTGACCATGTCGACGATCGAATGGCATCCGACGAAGTTCTTTCCTTTGGCTCGGGTCGCTAGAAGTTCATCGACTTTGTCGGTCGTACGGTTGTAGACGGCAACTTTGTATCCTCGGCTCTCGACGTTCAGGGCCAGGTTCTCACCCATAACAGCCAAACCGATCAGACCGAAATCACATAAATCGCTCATGTTAGAACCTTCTTACTTTCTGCTTTCACAATACGGGTGACAAAGTTTTGGCCCATTCTAGGCTAAATCGAGGGTCGCCACAATCGAAAGGATTGTTAGGCACAAGCCCAAAAAAGCATGGCAATTTGCCATGCAGCTACAATAAAGAGCTTTGTTTATCTAAATTTTACCCCCTCTTTTTGCGACGAGTGATCGAGTATGAAAAGCCACCCACTTTCTACAAAAGTATATCTAACCCTCGGATTGTCCTTGGGCCTGGGTGTTACTTCCACCTTCGAGGCATCGGCTGAAGACTGGCGCCAGTTCCGAGGGGGTAGCGCCCTGAGTATTAACTCCAAGTCACAACTCCCAGAGAATTGGACCGAGCCTCCGCAGGCGGCTTGGAGAACCCCGATCCCAGGCAGTGGATGGTCTCAGCCGATCATCGTCGGCGACAATGTCTTTGTCTCTAGCGCCGTGCCGAGCAAAGGTGGTAAGCCCAAAGGAATGAGTGGTGGTGTGATGGATCCGAGCACGATGGGGAAAGCGGCTAAGCCCAAGGATCCCGTCTCGTGGAAACTCGTTTGCTTGAGCCTCGCCAATGGCCAGATCCTTTGGGAGCAAACAGCCATCGAAGCTATCCCAGCATTTGCGAAACATGCATCGAATACATTCGCGACGGAAACACCGGCTGCCAGCAACGATACTGTCTTTGCTTATTTCGGCGCAGCAGGTTTCTTAGCAGCTTACGATTTTGAGGGTAAGCAAAAGTGGACCAAGAGTCTCGAACCGCAAAAGATCAGCAACGATTTCGGAACCGGTAGCTCACTGGTGCTTATCGAGAAAGACGATCCGAGCCAAAGCCGACTTCTTCTGCAAGAGTACAACGAGCAGTCTGCAATCCTCTTGTGTATCAATCCAGCCGACGGTCAGGAGATCTGGCGAGCAGAACGGCCCAGAGGATCTGCTTGGAGCACACCGATCTTCTGGTCCAACGACGGAACCGATGAGATCGTCACAGGGGGCCAAGGCTCCGTGATCGCTTACGACCTTGCATCGGGCAAGGAACGATGGAAGCTTGGTGGACTCGATACCTCCTTTTCCTGTTCGCTCGTGGCCGATGAATCGGCAGTCTATTTCGGTACTTCAAGCCCAGGTAGCCGAGCCCCGATTTATGCGATTGCCAAAGGGCATACCGGAGACTTGACGCTCGCCAAAGATGCAACCAGCTCCCAATCCGTACTTTGGTCGGGCTTCAAAAGCGGTGCGGGGATGCCTTCGCCGGTAGTTGTCGGAGACTACCTCTATTTCTTTGGCAATACCGCTACGTGTTATGAGAAGAAAACCGGCAAAGAGGTCTACCGCAAACGCATGCCCGGTGGAACCCTCGTCGCGGGTTGTCCGGTCGTCGTCGGTGACAAGATCTATATGTTCAACGAGTCGGGGAATATGATCATCGTCAAGTCCGGTCCGGAGTTCCAAGCCGTCGAATTGGCCACCGGTTCCAAAGACGAAGTCTACTGGTCAACTCCTGCGGTAAGCTCAAATTCGATCCTAGTCCGCTCTTCGGATGCCATCTACTGCTACCGATAGCGATCGCTAGATCCTTTGCAAGATTCCAACTTCCCATCACTCTGGTTATGATATATTCCGGAGTTCCTATTCCATTTTGGATCTCGGAAGTTTTTTCTTCTTGCGTTTCCTCTTTGAGCCTAACTTGTGAGCCAACCATCCCACGAGCCTATCCTGATTAATTGTCCGCAATGCAAGGCCAAGCTTAAGGCACCTTCATCGATGGCAGGTTCACGGATCGATTGCCCAAAGTGCCATGCCAAGGTACTCGTGCCTGGCATCCTGTCGAACGCAAATTCGACGAGCGACGATGACCAATGGTTCTCGCTCGAAGCTCCGGAAACTGCGGCCCCAGAGGAATCTGCAACAGAAAAATCTTCTACAGAAAAGAAGTCATCGACCAGCTCGGACGATCCTCCTCGAAGTCTCTTTGACGAAGATCTTCCCGATCTGATCCCAATGCAAGACCCCCCCTCGGTCCCGAACTTGCCCAATCCAAACTCGGCTACTGCGAACTCGACTGCTGCAAGCCAATCGGCACGCTCTAACTCGCGAACGAACACGCGAAGTGAGCAAGCTCTTCGCGAGGCGTTATCGGGCAGCGAGGATCTCTTTGAGGACCCAGCAGACTCCCAAAAGCATTCGGGCGCAAAGCCGTCGCAAACCAGACCATCTGCGGGCAAACCTGCAACTGCAAAAACTTCCAATGCCGAGTATTCGGTAAGTTGTAAAGTTTGCAAGTCACTCATTTCGGTACGAGAGTCCAAAGCCGGTACTCAGGTCAAGTGCCCGGACTGCCATTCGATGATCTTGATCCCGCCACCTCCGGTGAAAAAGGCTCCTGCGGATATCAAGATCGATGAGCTCGAAGCCGCCGTGCAGCTTGCTCCGGTCGAAGGCAACAATCCTCGTATCGTTTCGCGCGCTTCGGTCAATACCAAGGATATCTTGAGCAAAGCCTCCCAGGATTTGGAACGAGAACGACGAGAGATCCAGGATGTCAAAGGTGCATTCGACTCCAAAGAGTGGCTGTCTCGCAACTTTGGTTTCCTTAGCGACAGGCGATTGGTCTTAGCCCTCCTTGCGCTGAGCCTTGCCACCACCGTGGTTTATTACCTACAAGGTCTTGTGTCACACAGCGCAGAGTCAACTTTGCAGACGTTGCTACAGACTCTCAGGCACCCACTGTTAATGGCTCTAACCTTCCCAATCCAGCTTGCGATTTTTATTCTCGCTGTAGCTGTGATTCCTAAGTCCGCCAATCGAGTCAAGCTCATCGAGCCTTGGCCGTTTTTCCACAACCTCAAAGACTACTTAGGTCCTGCGTCGGTCGGATTCGCAGTGTTTTTGCTATTAGGGGTACTGGCTGGTCTGTTAAGCTCCAGTTTATCGGTCATCAAAGTACCAACGCTTTTGCAAGATGCATTCGCGCAAATGCTTGTTTGGGGCTGCTTGCCAATCATCTACCTGAGCATGCTCGAGTCGCAAAGTTATACGAAGCTCTTTTCGGCGAGTATCTTCAAGTCGATATCAGTCAAACCCGATGCCTGGGGGGCGATGTATATGCAGTCGGCAATAGCTTGGGTGATGTACTTTGTCTTCTGGCAAATCGGGATTGTCAAAGGGCCAGCAATCAGCATGTTGGCAGGTTTCGTCTATCCCTGGTACATTTGCTTTGTCGCCAACCAGTACGGTGTGCTTGCTGGACGTATAAGCGACGTGACCGATTTGGGATACGAAGGTGTCTTTGCGGAGAGCGAATGAAACCAGCGATCGATCCAGAACAACAGGCTGAGCGCAAGGCTTTGCGGCAGTTAATTCTATTTATTTTTGGTGAAACACTCATCAGTGTGGCGCTTTTGGCACTCAATGCTGGGATGGTCTTTGGGCTGGTTCAAGCTTTGGGCTGGTTGTTTCCCCGTTTCGACCTCGCCGATGAACTCAGTCCCTCGGCGATACAGCAACTGATTATTTATACCTTGCCTGTGTTGCTGCTGTTCTTGGAATGGTATGCATGGGATGTCTTATCCTCCGTGCGTAAAAGCAATCGATAAACCATGGTTCATTATGTGCTCTGCGCAGTAGGTAGCTCGGGTGACGTTCACCCGTTTGTTGGACTCGGACAAAGACTCCAACGCAGAGGGCATCGCGTTAGCTTCATCACCGCAGGATATTTCAGAGAGCTTGCCCAGCAATCGGGGTTCGATTTCTACGACACGATGCCCGAATGCGATTTCCACGAATTGGTCAATGACCCCGAATTGTGGCATCCCACCAAAGGAACCAAAAAGGTCATGCAGCTTGCAGTTCGAAAGAGTCTCGAACCGACCTATCGAGCGATCGAGCAACTCTACAAGCCGGGAGCAACAAGGATTGTCGCATCGACTTTGAGTTTTGGAGCCCGAGTAGCCCAAGAGAAACTCGGTGTACCTTTGGTGAGTGTTCATCTATCGCCGGTTATTTTTCGAAGTGAGTTCCAAGGCCCCAGGCTCCCTCGTTTGGCGTTGCATTTAGGCCCGCGTTGGTTCAAACGTTTCCAATGGTGGGTTGCCGATCGTTGTGTGATCGATCCGATGATCTGCCCATGGCTCAACGAGTTCCGTGGCAAACTCGGACTTGCTCCGGTTCGAGGAGTCTTTCGCGATTGGTGGCATTCACCGACTCGTGTTCTTGGGTTTTTCCCCGATTGGTTTGCACCCAAACAGCCCGATTGGCCGGCTCAAACGGTCTTAACAGGTTTTCCTCTTTACAGCGAAGAGGGGATAACCCCGATGCCCGAGGAGCTCGAGCGTTTTCTGGCCAGTGGTCCTGCTCCCATTGCGTTTACTCCCGGTTCGGCGAATATTTTCGGTCATAAGTTTTTTCAAGCGGCAGCTGATGCTTGCACGCGCCTTGGGAAACGAGGGATCCTCTTGACGCGATTCCCCGAGCAGATCCCCACGAAGCTACCCGATAATGTAAAGCATTTTGACTATGCTCCGTTCAAGGAACTCTTGCCTCGCTGCGAGGCCCTAGTGCATCACGGAGGAATCGGCTCGTTGTCACAGGCTATGGCTGCCGGTATTGCGCAAGTGATCATGCCGATGGGATTCGATCAAGTCGACAACGCCCATCACATCAAACGGCTTGGTGTGGGCGATTACCTAGTCCCAACTCGATTCGACGGCAACCGGCTTGCATCGACCCTAAAGAACTTGCTTGGAAATCCTCGAACCTCGCCGGCTTGCAAGCAGGTTGCAGACCGTATTGCACAATTCGACTCGCTTGAATTGGCTTGCGACGTGATCGAATCGAAATAGCTCGAAAGATTTTCTTGTGCGCCATACAGGATTACTCGCTTCGGAATCGGTAATTTTTAAGGCGTTGGTCATCGGAGTTCTGGTTACGTTCAATCTTCCAGAGCTCGAATTCCCCGGGCTAGCTTTAGTGCCCCCCGATCGCCGGTGGCGAGGGCGCGAAGTCGCAGGCACATACCATGTGCCGTCCGCCAAATTTAATCGGGTGCACTTGAGTCCCTGGCTGACTGCACTATCGAGACGATCAACCGCCCCACCTGCTGCCAGGCCCATAGTACCTCATCGCTCTGGAGGACTGTCGTTGGCTGATGGAGAGTTATTGTCACGAATCCAATTGATACATAAGTCTGCGACCTTTGCTGATGCGAGCATTGTATTATGAGTATGGTTTACGATGCGATATTCATCGACTCGATAGCTTTGCGTACTACTGATAGGTACGGTGAGATCAAATCGCCCAGCAATCGCGAGCTTACCGCATCCTGACAGGCACGGAAGATGAAAGTCAGTGCGGGAAAGAACAGATCGATGATCAAGTAAAGGGCCGAAGGGATATCGGAGAAATGATGGAATTGAAGCAGTGATTGGAATCTGTGAGAATGGCGGGGCAAGAAAAACGATCGGACCTCGCCAATCGACTTGAGCCACAGCAAGCACCGTCGCAAAGCAACCAAGGCTATGCGCTACGATTCCAGTGGGTTTGCTGGTCGCGAGATCTTCTGCAAGCCGATCGACAATCGTCCGAAGGGGTAAACCAAGGCTGGGATATCGAAACAGAGACGCCGACATTGATCTATGCTGCAAATTTCCCAGGAGCGGCCGAAAGGCGACGGACACGACACCAAAGCCATGTACTACTCGCACCAGCTGCCTTTTGCAGTCGATGTCATTCATCACAACGTTCCCCACTTCACTTTATCCGCAGCGTTACCCATCATGATACAGTTCCGGGATCAAGTGGGACGCTCGATTCTTAACGACTGAAAAACGTTTTCTTAGGCGATTAGACGGGATTCCGTACCGAGTTCGCCAGCAGAGGCAACTTGGATAGCTCTTTTAAATTGGGGACAGACCCTGAAGTGACCCTGAGGTGAAAGGGACAGACCCCGAGGTGAGAGTTGCGGGAATGCAAGCATTTTTTTGATGACTGACGGCGGAATCGCAGCATGATTCCACCTAAACAGGGGGATTTCTATTCGAATCCAAACCTTTTCCTTTCCACTCGGCGCAGTCCTTCCCCACCAAGCCCCCGTGGGCTCTTCAAAATTTCGCGCCATACCCCGAACCTCGCGCCTCGCACCCCCCTCTAGGGGCTAAGGCAGCGTCCTATGCGGTCACTCAAGAAAGAACGCATTGAGGACACTTGCACCGGTCCTATGACTCAACCAGTTCTCGAAGGACTCT
>JAJTFC010000002.1 GCA_021298315.1 Planctomycetaceae bacterium | reverse complement strand
TGACTCACGAGAATCCATCTACATGGGTTGCGGAGAGTAATGCTAGTCCTCCTCGATACGAATATCCTATTGCGTCTCGCGGTGCCTACGCATCCCATGCACGTGGTAGCAAGGGACGCGGTAATCAAGCTCCAAGCCAACGGTGATCGATTGGTGCTTGTTCCGCAAAACATCTACGAGTATTGGGTGGTTGCAACTCGACCCATTCCCAATAATGGTCTGGGTTTTTCCACGCAACATACCGAATCTACAGTCAATGCCTTGTTAGAAACCTTCTCCCTTCTGCGAGATGAACGAGGGATTTTCCCCCTCTGGCAAGACCTCGTCCGAAGCAATGCAATAACTGGCAAGTTGGCTCACGATTGCCGCATAGCTGCGGCGATGGCTCGACACAATGTGAACCGTATTCTGACCTTTAACGTGTCAGACTTTTCCCGCTTCGTTGCGATTTCACCGATTGACCCAAGCAGTGTTTAGAGATAGCAGTACGAGCCCGTGAGTGATCAAAGGTCCTGGAGTGGGAACTCCGTTGTAGGCCGAAGTGGGCGAACCTCGCAGTGAGTTGCTCAAGGTGTGCACCCACAGATTTCCTAGTACAGATCGATAACAAGCCCACCGAATCAGGATCGGAGATTGGAGATCGAGGCATAAACAGATTCGATTTGTAACGACAACTGCCTCAACGTCTGCGCACTGGCCGCAAAACAGCCATGTTCGAAGTATGATTGAACAGAAACCGAGCATCGAAAGAGTAGTAAGTTAATCATCCAAACCAGGTTTGAGCCTCACTTCCCCCTGGGAGCACGCCGCCACGATAAGCTCCGCTCCTAGTGCCGAGTTCTCGGACACAAAGTGCTGAATGTTGTGACGCGGAACGGTGCTGTGACGCAGAGCAGGGCATCGTGCCGCTGCTATGGAGAAAAATACTCTAATCCAACGGCAATGCCCAGTTTCAAAAGCGTTGGCGTTTGAGGTAAGTCAAAACCAAGCGCGAGAACGTTCGAGTGAATCCCCACATATACATAGATTGAACTGCCAAGAGTTACTAAGTCTATAAGCAGCTTCTCGTTTTCAAGTGCAGTTCGCTCTGCCCAGGCTATCAATTCATTAGGCCTAACTGGAGATTTAACCTTCAAATCGGAAGACCAGAAAAATTTGCCTTTGTTCATTCCAAACTTCGTTTCGGGCAGCGCTGCGAAAGCAACGACCGAATCACTCGCACGAACATACTTTGCAATTTCCGAGAGATCACAGCTAGGGTGTGTTATTTGGAAGTGCGCGGATGCCCACCAATGATTCGAATCAACTTCAGAACTCATAACCATTCCCAAATCTTTCCGATAGGCTCTCCGTTGCGACTATTCCACATCCCACCGCTGAGGTCAAACACAATATCATCGGCAGCCCCAAGCCCGACGGTTACGTCCGCTTTGACCTTGTGTATCACATCTCCAATCTGAACACGACTAATTGGACGCCTGAGCTTATCCATCACTCCAACGAGTTCGTCCGGTGCAGAAGGCCCACGGAGAACTTTCATCCCGCGAGCTATCGCCTCTTGTAAATAGTTGTTGTGAACGAGAATGCCCAGCTCGCCGACTTGGTAGACGTGCTCGCCATGGACTTCGATATTGTAGACCGGCTGCGAGACTCGCGAAAGCGTAACCGACAAAACGACCGCAAGGCCATCGAGACCTTGGAGCCTCTCGCCTTCTGCTAGCTCAGCTAGCGGCACCCATTCCTGGCGATCGACTGACCAGACCGGGTGGATGGTAGTCCCAGTGATGGTTTCGACAGTGCAGTCAGCACCTAGCACGTCCACGCTGGCTACGACGTGGACTTCGCGGGTAACAAACCGTGCGGTGACGACTGAGCCCTCGCCACCAGCGATCGGTGGGCAGTCGTCGATGGCAGTCACTAAGGCTAACCCGGAGACTTCGAGCTCAAGGAGATTGAACGGTAGCATGCGCCCTGCGCTTATGCCGTTACGTGGAATCCACGAGCGCGGACGGATGATCTCGGCGTCGACAATGCCGCCGTCGCTTCCCTCTGCGGTGATCGACAGCTTGGCCCAAGTGGCTTGTTCTGGCTCAGGCTCCGGGTCAACCTCCCAGCGGTTAGGGTTCTTGGTCGGAATCCTCGCTCCAATGGGCACCGATTCGATGGGAACCTGAAGCTCCGTGCGCGTTGCAACCGATGCGTAGCGCTCGGATGCAAGCCATGGTGTTTCCTGGGATGGCTCGTCGAGCCAGCGTGGATTAGACCAAAGTGAATCTGGTGGTGAGGATTGGCCTGGAAGGTTCGATAGAGTTACCAGCGTGCCTTCGACGAAGCACTTACCCCAAACAAACCGAGCAAACCAGTTTCCACATCGGCCCATGTCGTCAACCGCTGACGCAGCACGGCCAGCAAGTGATCCCGTAAGCGTTTCAACACCGAAAGCACCTGCAAATTTGCTCCATCCGTGAACTGCCTCCCCTTCATCGGTAAAGAGCCTATAAGACCAATCAGGTGATTCGAGATATCCAAGGCCTTGGTCGCCCCAAAACCAGTTTCCAGGCATTTGAGTCAAATTGATTGCTGCGATCGCCGAATCCTGAAGACCATTTGCCAAGTTTACTGCTCCCTGCAGCAACCCTTTACCAAACTCTAATCCTATTGTACCGCCATACTCCAACCAACTTCGTCCACTGGTATTGGACGTTGGGGCTTTGTATCCTTCGGGGAGGACATACAAGTGGGAATCGATGCCAGGGATTCTTTCTGGAGGCAGAGGAATACCATCCAACTGGGCTTCATAGACGTTGCGTGGATCCCAGTTGTCTTCATAAGACGTAATCCATTGACCTGCATTGATTGGATCGCCTCCAAGATCCATGCCATCCACTTGCTAAGTCAAAGGCACTTTCCTCGTATTCGCCCGAGACGCCTTGTGGTCCTGGACCTGCAGGTATCTTCCGAACACGAAGGTACCACTGGGTGCCTGTGACGATCACCCGATCATCCCCTGTGATCACGGGGGCAGGATCCTCCGCATCGGGATCATTCGGATCGAAAGCCGCCGTACTGACGATCTGTTTGCTATAGGTCGCATTTCGAGATTCCTTGGCAAGATAGTCCCAGGCGGGATGGATCGATTCCAGATTGCGCGTCGCAGTGGCGGAGTAAGTGAGGGTCTCGGTGGCTGTCGCGGAACTGCCCCCTGTGGCAACGACTTGGTCGTCTTGCCCTCCGGATGTCTTGATTTGACCTCCTCCAAGGCTCAAGAAACTCCATGAGTCTTCGTTGGTCATGGTTACGGTATCGAAAGCAACTCCGCCTTGGATCGATTGCGAGTCAGGAAAATACTTTGTAAGAATCACATTGCTTTTATAGGATTCGGACTCGAAGTTTAGAAACGCTCCTTCGCGTGTCGCTTCTCCAGATAGTTGCGTGTGATCTTCGATCCCTGTTTCTGCATCGATCGATTCGGCAGCTCTTTTGAGCTCCTTGGTTTCGATTGTCGAGTCCCATTTTGTGTAAAGGGTTGGCAACGAGTCCTGGCCCCAGCCTGAGGTGGAAACGAACTCGAAATTGACTTTGCCGGTGCTACCTCCGACCCCTAGCTCGGTTTTTACCTCGTCGGGTAAGAACGTTGCCTGTTGGTCTTCGCCCAGTCCGAGCTCGGCTTGAAATTTGTTCCCTGCGTCGATGACCACATTTCCGTTCGCATTGCGTCCGGTGGTGATGACGCTCAAGTAGCCTTTGATGGAATCCCCTTCTTGGTGACGGAGGGACAGCCCCCCGATGAAATGCACTTCGGTAAAGGCAGCGATATACCAAACCAGCTCAACGATGCTCGCACCATTGCCAGACAAGCAAGACTAGCCACGAACCGCGCAGTGAGTTGCTCAAGGTGTCGCCCCACAGATTGCCTTGTACAGATCGAAAACAAACCCTCCGAGACAGGATAGGAGACTAGCGACCGAGCAATAGACCGATTCGATTTGTAAAGACAACTGCCTCAATGTCTGCGCACAGGCCGCAAAATAGCCATGTTCGAAGCATAATTAAAGGAAAACCGAGCATCGAAAGAGGAGCAAATCCGTAATCAAACCAGCGTTTGAGCCTTACATCCCCCTGTGAGCGCGCTGCCACGATAAGTTTCGCTCCTAGTGCCGAGTTCTCGGACATAAAAGTGCTGAATGTTGTGACGCAGAGCAGGGCGGTTGTTCAAAATTTTTCTGAACAAATTTTCCCCTGAACTAATGACCTTTGCTACTCGATGCCGTATCTTCGAGAACGAAACACACCAACAGCGCAACTTCAAAGCCCAATCCTTAGGACCTTGAACAACCATGAATGATTCGAAAATCCATCGACGTCACTTTGGCGGATTGCTCACGTCTCTAGCAGGCGCGACCCTAGCGGGCTACCCCTCAGAGATTCTGGCTAACCCAACCGATGCTGCCGATGGTGCTCGAACCACGCTGCCTATAGGCATCTCGACCTACTCGCTGTGGCGATTCAAGAACGATGAGTTCAAGGATGTTGGAAAATGCATTGACATCGCCGGTGAGTATGGATTCGATGGGGTCGAAATCCTCTTGTACCAGATCTCTCAGACGGAGTTACTGAGCCGCGCTGCTCTGCAAGATATCAAGCGCAAAGCCTTACACGCAGGCCTAGCACTTTATGGAATGTCCACTCACCAAGGATTCGTCTCGCCCGATCCCCAGATCCGACGCAACAACATCGAACTTACCATCGGTCAAATCGAGCTGTGCTACGCCCTGGGGATTCCGACGATGCGAGTCAATACAGGCCGATGGGGTACAAGCAAGAACTTTGATGAGCTGATGGCCAATCGAGGAATCGAACCACCTCTTTCAGGATATACCGAAGAAGACGGATTCCCGTGGGTGATCGACGCTCTAGAACGTTGCTTACCCACTGCAGAAAAGTGCGGTGTGGTTCTAGGACTTGAAAATCACTGGGGACTAGGATTGACCCCCGAGGGTGTTCTTCGGATCGTCGATGCGATCAATTCGCCATGGCTACAGGTCACACTTGATACAGGGAACTTCCTGGAAAGCCCGTACGAGAAACTCGAAAAGCTCGCTCCTAAAACCGTCCTCTTGCAGGCCAAGACTTACTACGGTGGAGGTGAGTGGTACACGCTGGATCTAGATTACGAGCGGATCGGGCAGATCATGCGCAAGGCCAAGTACCGGGGCTGGATTTCCCTCGAATTCGAAGGCAAAGAGGACTACCGTATCGCGATTCCCAAGAGCCTGGAACTGCTACGAAAGTCTTTCACCCGAGCAACTTAATCCCGCATCGAGACTCTTGCCAAGCAAGGTTTTAGCGAGTCACCATATCGGCATTTAGGTGGGTATGGGCGTTGAAGGACTCAAGCGACCAGTCCCCCTGATGGAATCGCAAGGTGGTGCAAGCCGTATTGATGACCGAATCGAGTTTGTGCTCGATGTCAAGATCCCCCAGAAGGGCTTCGAGCATCCGAAATTTAAAGTCCGCGTGAATCACAAGCATCACTCGCGAATCGCTCGGCCAGATCTGCCCAGAGAGCCAATGCGCCACCCCCGATGCTCTTTGCCTTGCTTGAACAAGGCTTTCGTAGTGCTTGAGTTTATTCCAACCCGATTCCTCGATGGCAGGATCGATTTGCCAAGTTGGATGCAGCCTTTGAATATCCGATCGCCCCATGCCCGGATGGGCACTTCGCTCATCGATCCGGTATCCTTGATAACATCCTCCCTGCTCGTACAAATCGGCTTTGACAAACGGGGTTACTCCCAACAGGTTTACAAGCGGGGCGGTCGTCTGGAGCGTCCGCAGAAACGGGCTTGTAAAGACATGGCTAGGTGCAAGCCCCGTAGCGAAATCCGCCAGTGCTTGGGCCTGCTCGAGCCCCATGGCCGTCAGGGGCGGGTCAGGAATCCTTTGGGACTCAGGCTTGGCATTGTTTGCCGATTGGGCGTGCCGAACCAAAAACAGGGTAAAGTCAGCAGAGTTCATTCGATTTAATGGATGTTTCAACGGCGTCTCGTTGTATTCGTATCGAGCCTGCGCCACAATAGGCACCAGTCGTCCGCCTATCTTACAGAAAAGGCGCTTGCCCAAAAACTCTCGCATCGTCGGAGTGGCCCGCAGCAACTTCACCTCCGAACAGTGGAGAGCTTCTCTGACCGAATCGACTTCCCAGTTCTCTAAAGGGGACTTCGACGCGGCAAGCTGGGAAACCTTTGCTCAAAACATCTACTACCATCCAGCCGATATCGCCGCGACCGAAGACTTTCACAAACTCGCGGCTTTTCTCGAACAGATCGAAGAATCAAAACCCGCAGACCGCACCTATTACCTCTCGACCATGCCCCAACTCTATGCGTCGGCCATCGAGCAATTGGGCAAAGCCGGCATGCATGACGACTCTGTCGGTCATCGCCGCGTGGTCATCGAGAAACCCTTCGGAACCGATCTTGCCACAGCCCAGAGTTTGAACGAATCGATCCATCGCACGTTCCGCGAAGACCAGATCTATCGGATCGATCATTACTTGGGCAAAGAAACCGTTCAAAACATCTTGGTGCTTCGGTTTGGCAATACAATCTTCGAACCGATTTGGAATCGCAACTACGTCGATCACGTTCAGATCACCGTTGCCGAAGAGGTGAAAGTCGGACGACGTGGGGGATACTATGACAAATCCAGCGTTCTGCGGGATATGTTCCAGAACCACCTGTTCCAACTCATGATGGTCACGGCCATGGAAGCCCCAGTTCGCTACACAGGGGAATTCGTCCGAGACGAAAAAGTCAAAGTCCTCCAAGCTGTTAGACCCTACCACGGCAGCGATTTTTCAGAGTTTGGCATTCGAGGTCAGTACCAAGGCTATCTCGACGAGGAGGGAGTACCCAAAGACAGCCAGACGGAAACATTCGCCGCATTGAAGTTCTATATCGATAATTGGCGTTGGAGAGGTGTTCCGTTCTACCTGCGTAGCGGCAAAGCGATGAGCTGCCGAACCACACAGATAGTCATCCAATTCCGCGAACCACCACACCTGCTTTTTGGCGACCAAAAATCCTATCGACCAGAAGCCAACCGTCTTGTGATCCAAATCCAACCCGCCGAGGGCTTGCAAGTGCATTTCCAATCGAAAGTCCCTGACTCGGACATGCGATTGCGGCTGAGCGACTTGGATTTCCGATTTGACTCCAGCGGCAAAGAACTCCCGGATGCCTATCAACGTCTGCTGCTTGATGCAATGGTCGGTGACCCAGGGCTCTTTGCAAGAAGCGACGAAGTCGAGCAAGCTTGGAGAATCATGGATCTAATCATCGCAGCTTGGAGAAGCCCTGCGGCCCCCCAGTTGTTCAGCTACGAAACAGGAATGTGGGGTCCAAGCGAATCGACCGATTGGATGCAGAGCCAAGGACGATCTTGGTTCGACATCTGTCCGGTCATCCACTAATCCCAGTCGTTGGCTGCCCACCCCTCTTGATCGTTCTAACACTGCTATGCATGGAATCCTACGCTGTTCCACCCCGATCGTCGCATACGCCGTTGCAATCGCTTTGTTCAGCTCGGCTTTTTCCAATAAAAGCTATGGGCAAAGCGACTCTGCTTTGCCTCCTTTGCCCGAGTTGAATCGGGAATTTCGAGGGGTTTGGGTAGCCACCGTTGCCAATATCGACTGGCCAACCAAACCCGGCCTAAGCACTGAGGAACAAAAATCACAAGCGATTGACATCCTGGATCGATGCCAGGAGTTAGGGCTCAATGTGATCGTGCTTCAAGTCCGAACTTCCTGCGATGCACTCTACCGCAGCGACTTAGAACCATGGAGCTACTACTTGACCGGAGAGCAAGGCCAAGCTCCAGAGCCAATGTACGACCCACTGGATTTTTGGATCGAACAAACCCATCTTCGAGGGATGGAACTCCATGCGTGGTTCAACCCTTATCGCGCTCGAAACTCAGGGCAAAAATACACCGAGTCTCCGAACCATATCAGTAACATTCATCCCGAATTGGTCAAACGATACGGCAACGATAAAACCTCGTACTTGTGGCTCGATCCAGGTGAAACGAAATCCCGTGAGCACACTCTGAGCGTCTTTCTCGATGTCGTCAAACGGTACGATGTCGACGGCATCCACATCGATGATTATTTCTATCCTTATCCAATCGACGATATCCCCTTTCCAGACGATCCAGCCTGGGAAAAATACCTGAAGACTGGAGGTAAGCTTGGTCGCGATGATTGGCGACGGGATCAGATGAACCAATTCATCAAAACCCTCTACCATCAGATCAAGGCCACCAAGCCTCACGTGAAGTTTGGGATAAGTCCCTTTGGGATTTGGAAACCCGGTTATCCAGCGAGCGTGCAAGGTTTCAATCAATACGAGAAACTCTATGCCGATGCGAAGTTGTGGCTCAACGAAGGTTGGTGCGATTACTACTCGCCACAACTCTACTGGCCAATCCATGCCAAGCAACAAAGCTTCCCAGCTCTCCTGCAGTGGTGGATCGGTGAAAACACCAAATCACGCACCATCGCACCCGGTATCTTTACCAGCCGGATTGGAGACAAAAACCGGCCGCTGAGCGTCGAACAAATCGAGGATCAAGTCTTCCTTGCACGAACCATCCACGGAAGTTCCGGTACCATCCACTTCAGTATGAAAGCGATCATGGAGAATCGCGAAGGGTTATCGGATCGCTTGAAGGCCAACACCTACCTGACACCCGCACTTACGCCCCTGGCTCCGTGGCTGAGCGTCGAAAAAATCCCCGCTGCAAAACTCTCGCTTACGCAAAAAACCAACCCATCAGAGCCTGCAAAGGTCGAATGGGAAGTCTCCAATCCCGAAGCTCCACGCCGATGGTGCGTTTATCGATTGGTCAACGATCAGTGGGAATGCTCCGTCGTTGGAGCCAAGACGCGAAGTCTCGAACTGGAAAACTCCGGCGATCCGGCTAAAAAAGTCCGAGCTATTGCGGTCCGTGGAGTCGACGGTTCCGGAGCGCTCTCACCGGCAAGTATTCTTGCTATCGAATGACCCGTGGCTCTGATAGAATCCCAGGAGCTAGGTTTCATTTTTTGATAAACGTTCAAGACTCCTGAGGCACGTTTCGTGAGTTCATTATCCCGCAGTGGTGTTTTTTCAGGCGATATGGATCAAGCCCTCGCTCGATTCAGCGAAAGCATCTCTTTTGATCATCGACTCTTCAAACAGGATATCCGGGGGTCGATCGCCCATGCTCGGATGCTTGCTCAACAAAGGATCATTACCGACGAAGAGTTCTCACTGATCGAAAGCGAACTTCTAAAGATCCAAGACAAGATCGAACGCAATGAGATCACGTTTCGGATCGAACTCGAAGACATTCACATGCACATCGAGCAAGCTCTGATCGATGCCCTTGGAGATGTCGGGCGCAAGTTGCATACGGCTCGATCAAGAAACGATCAAATCGCCACGGATCTAAGGCTCTGGGTACGCGATGGTCTCGACATGATCGACAAGCTCCTTGCCGATTTGCAGCGAGCGTTTCTTTCTCGATGCGAGCAAGATGCCGGTGTGATTCTCCCGGCTTACACCCATATGCAACGGGCCCAACCAGTCTTGGCCGCTCATTACTGGTTGGCTTACATCGAAAAACTCCAACGAGACCGCTCGAGAATTGCCGATTGCCGACGCCGAGTCAATATCTGTCCTCTAGGGGGTGCGGCCGTGGCTGGAACCTCGATGCCTATCGATCGCCAGATGACCGCAGAGCTTTTGGGATTCGAAGCCGTCGCGGCCAACAGCATCGACATCAGCTCCGATCGGGATTTTGCAGTCGAATCGGTGTTCGTACTAAGCTTAATTGCGACGCATCTAAGTGGCTGGGCAGAAGAATGGATCCTATGGTCAACGACCGAGTTTGGGTTCATTAAACTTCCTCAAGCCTTCTGCACCGGTAGCTCGATCATGCCGCAGAAAGTCAATCCAGATACCCTGGAACTCACTCGTGGCAAGTCCGCTCGTGTGATCGGGAATTTGCAGACCCTCTTAACGCTGATCAAAGGGCTTCCGCTAGCTTACAATCGCGATCTTCAAGAGGACAAACCTCCTTTGTTCGATGCTTTTGATACCGTGATTGCATGCTTGGAACTAGCAGTACCGATCGTCCAAGGCTCGGTGCTTCAGACCGAGTCGATATCCAGGAGGCTCGATCAAGGTTACCTCGATGCAACGGCCTTGATGGAAGCCATGATGCTTCGAGGACTGCCACAGCGAACCGCCCACCACAAAGTTGGTGCTTTAGTAGCAATTGCCAAAGAGCAAAAAAAAAGCCTTGTCGAATTGAGCAATGAGGATTTTCAGAAAGTCGACCCAAGTTTCGACGGAGATCTTTTACGCAAGAATTTGGGGATCCAAGGTGCAGTCGCCTCGTACCGTTCCTATGGATCGAGTGGTCCAGAACATGTGGCACAGCAAGTCTCTGCTTGGAAAAAGAAGCTTTAGATCTCAAGCATGCATTTGGTAAGCCTCTTGGCTCTCGAATGCGGCCTGAATGTGTCGAAAACTCGGACGGTTAGGATCTTTTCCCAAGACGACTTCGATGACATCGAATCGACCGGGGGTATCCAGTAGCCCATGACGCTTTGCGTAGTGCAGCGCCGTTCGACAAATCTTCCGCTGCTTGATCTCGTCGACTGCGTCGGCAGGCCCCCCCTGGTTTTCTCTCTGGCTACTCCAAGTTTTGACTTCGACATACACCACTTGGGTCGCTTTCCATGCTGCGATGATATCGATCTCGCCCATTGGACAAGCGTACGAGCGTTCGAGGATAAAGTAGCCACATCGCCTTAAGTATTCGCTTGCTAGTCGCTCACCATATCGACCCGTCGGCTCATCCAAGCCAGCCGAAAAGTAAGGCATCGATTTTCGAAAATCGCACCATCGACTCTCGATCCTTTGCAAAACGTTCCTTGATCTCTTGCGCAAGAATCTTCTTGCGATCCGGTAACGATGCAGCAATTCCCCAAACGTCTCCATGCGATCCCTCCTGCATGCGAAAGCTCCCTACAGCGGTGTTAGGAACTAATTGTGGGATCGCAGAGTTTTTGTCAACGAAATGGTCAATTGAATTTTAAAATTTTGGTGCTTCAGGTATTTTAGTTGGTCAAATCTCGGCTACTCGAACCGCCTGAATCGATTCAACTCGATGGCATCAACCTAAGGCTGCAATGCAAGCACACCGGACGCTGTGGACAATGCTTGAACCTTGATCGCACCGGCGTCATAGGGTGCTCTTTGTCGGATTCCTGGGGCGCAAGACCCAGGTCGATAATTCCCAGTGTTGGGGATGTCTCTCAACGGAGGACGCATATAAGCGAGATAAGGCGTGAAGAAAATCCCTGTGTAGAAACGCGCTCCCGACAAGAGTGGTTGCAAGGGGGGGCAACGCTCGTGGCCGTGATGTTCGAGCATCACATCTTCGTAATAGGTCGGCTGGTGGCAATAAGCCGGAGCAACCCAATGTTTGGTTTTCACAGACCAGCCCGGTTCCCTATCGGGACCGAATGGCAAAGACATTGGGGCCGGTAAACGGCCTTCGGTTGCATCTTCGGGGGTGCTCCCTGTACCAATCCCGGAAATCGAGGTGTTTGGTGTTTTTAATGCTTTCACGCGTAAAGGCTCTTTGCTTTTGGAAATCGATGGTAGATCATCGATTTTCGAGTCATTGAGCGTCGTGTCCACCGGCTCGGTTGATTGTTCGACAGGCGATGCCTGCTCCTGTGCGTGAGATGGCCCAAGCAAGCAAGAGACTAGAAAAGTCCCCGTGAGCAGCAAACCCGCGCAGCGTTTGGAGAGAGAAGCTAAAAACATACGGATCACCATCGTTTCGAGGTTGTCGAAAAACGCTTAGTATTCAAAGAAAAAGTCGGCTTAGGGGTGCCCTCTAAACAACGGTCCGAAGATCGATGCACAAGGGTAGCCGACTATCGAGATCTTTCGGCACAATCGGTACGACCCCTGCAAAGTGCTTGGTGTATTTCCATCCGAGCGATCAAAGCTTGGTGATTGAGACAGCCCAACCGTCAAGCTTTAACAAAAGCGCAGGTGGGTGCCAGGCACCTGCCGCTAGGCCAGCAAGTTTGCTAGCATCCAGCTACGAGTTGCCGCGTGTCTGTCCCCAGTGCAAATCCGGAATTGATGGCATTGATTGGAGCCTTAAGCTCGGTGCCAGGCACCCGCCGCTAGGCCAGCAATTTTGCTAGCATCCAGCTGCGATTTGACGCGTGTCTGTCCCCAGTGCAAATCCGGATTTGATGGCATTGATAGGAGCCTTAAGCTCGGTGCCAGGCACCCGCCGCTAGGCCAGCAGTTTTGCTAGCAACCAACTACGAGTTGCCGCGTGTCTGTCCCCAGTGCAAATCCGGATTTGATGGCATTGATAGCAGCCTCAAGCTCGGTGCCAGGCACCCGCCGCTAGGCCAGCAAGTTTGCTAGCATCCAGCCACGAGTTGACGCGTGTCTGTCCCCAGTGTAAACCGAGCTTCTTTGAAACGACGATCGACTTGAATCGATCCAGGCGTTTCGAGTTCGAGTACCACGAAGCTGAGTACGAAAAAGCCGAGCTTTTACCCACTCAAAAACCTGTACAACCATTTCAATACCCATCGCGCGCAAAAAAAAAGCGTGGTTTAGCCCACGCCTCTTGATTCGGCCAATCCGGCACCCTAACGAACGAACTCCTCGAAGAGTTTGTCCTACTTAGGACCCGATTGGGACTTTTTGAACAGTTGATCTGCACCCCGAATATCCTTCAGATGCAACCAATGCCCATGGGTCTTGGTCGTGCTTGAGACCATCGTCTCGGGTGCGATTTCACCCTTCTGTATTTTTTTTACAAACACAGACTCGGCAATCGGCCCTACGGTCTTCGAACCACCAAAAAACCCTCGCTTCATAAAGTACCAGTCTGCAGACATCGATCTCCTCCTAGCCAAAAACCAGGCGTTAACCCGAAATGAAATGACTGCGGATCGAAATCATGTGAGGCATATCGTTGCCTGCACTGAACTCTAACACAGAAGCATATCAAAGGTTTCGGCTGAAGGAAAAGCAATGCTAACCCTGTTTAATAAAAAGAAAGAAATTTGCCCCAAACTAGGGGGATAGCGATCGTTTTTCGATCCTAAGTCCCCGATAACAGTGGCCTTGCGATCAATGCCCGAATTCGCCTAAAAGTTCTTAAGGGAAAAGTTCTTAGTAATTCCTGTGTAAGCGGGGCTTGTCAGCAAGAGCATCAACACGATGGCTAAACCGAAAAAACCCCTTAAATTGCCCGAGAAATCCAACTCCCAACGCATCGTCGAAACGCTGCTGATCTTTGCTCCTGCTCCGATTCGTCAGATCGCTTCAAGCCCCCTGGGCTCGCGTATCCTCTTGACCGTGGGTGCTGGCCTCTTGGCCACCGGTGCAATGTCGGTCCACTGGGAAAACGGCGTTCCTTCACTGACTTTCCACAAAGACAAAATCGGGGATGCGACTCAACAAGTCAAAGACGAACTCAACAAGCAGGGGATTCAGTGGACCACCAACTCCCAAGGCGTTGTTTTCTCCGGTGACGGCCAGCAAGTCCCGGTACCAATCCAAAGCCTACCAGGATTCCAAGCATCCTACCAAAACGATCTGCCTTATCCTCAAAACACCCAAGGATTCCAACCCCCTCCAGCTTGGCAGCCTCCGCCACAACAGTACTATCCTCCCCAAAATTTCCCTCCCCAAAATTTTCCACCTCAGAACTACCCGCCAGCAGGATACAACCCTCAAGGATATCCTCCTGGCAATCTACCACCTCAGAACGGTCAGATCTTGCCGCCAGGATACGGATACGGACAGGCTCAAGGACAGTCTCTACCACCTGGTTACTTTCGCTAGCGGCTACCAACGCTGTGCCGCTTGGGCTTGCGTGAGCATCAAGATGGCCTCTTGGCTCAGTCCGTAATAATCGCTTGGCTTATTGATTTCCAAAAAGAATGCGAACCTTGCATTGGGCTCCTGGGCGGTAACAACCGGTGCGGGTGCGACATGCATGAAACTCGTGATCCGATTGTTCCAACGCATCGTTAAGAGTTGGCCACCAAGACTCCGTTCGGGGCTAAGTCGATAATGCTGGATCATCAATTGCACCAATGGATCAGCCTCTCCCGTGACACCTTGGAACTGAATCCTGCGAACCGTTTTGTTGTTATCGAAATAATAAGTCAGTGAGCCTGCAACATCGTAGGACTGCGTGCCTGAGACCAGGGGAACTCGAAGCCCGTCATAGTTAAGGTCCGAAAGGACCGTCGAGACCCGAGGGAAATTCCGATACACAAAATCAGGAGTCACATCAAAACGGATGACGCTACGAAGATCAATAGGCATCGGATGCGCCACATTGGCGACTCTATCTCCAGTCCCCGAGCGGGACTCGTCGGGATGCGGATTGACGCTTTGAGGTGCCAACACAGTCTCGAAGGGCCCCGAAGCCGCAGCGGATTCTGTGGTCCCAACGATTACTACGGAACTGCCCTCGTCCAACGAAACAGATTTCCTCAGTTGGATTCCAGGTTCGGTTTCGTAAAGCAGATAGGGGGTGCCTAGAGCGGTCCCAAGCAGCAATGTTGCACCCATTGGTTTTTGAAAAAACGACATTTTTTGCTCACAGTTGTCCGCGATCCAACAGCACAATCCGTAGCGATTCTGACGTCGAAAAATAAGCAAGGCTCCTGATTTTGCCGCGTTCTGGGGCCCACGAGTGCATCTTTTGGGTTCAAATCTCCTATTATTCCGGTTATTCATTCCTCGGGATCTTTCGTGGCCAATTCATCATTGCCTGTGCGCCCGAAGTGGCCGACAAATCCGCCTTGAATCAACGATGCAAACAAAAGCTCGAACCACTCAAATAAGGCCTGTCTGGATCGCAGGATTCGCCTGCGCGATCCTGTCGGTCTTGGCTTTCGTTTGGTCTCGAAACAAAACTCAAGGCCCTTCGGCAAGCGATATTACGAACTCTTCGGCTCTAGCTAGGAAAGATTCCAAACCCGATAAGCTGGCCCTTAAGCAACTCGTAGAGAAACACCTCGCGCGGGCAGAATCAGAAGTTCAATCGCTCGAGGGGCAAGGACACAAGGCCATCGAAGTCCTCTTCAGCAACGCTCACGAAAACGTTCCTAGCTACTCCGAATCAATCTTGGGCTGGAAAAGCAAATGGAATTTGATCCTGGATAAGTTGCCCGGCAACGACCAAGATCGTCACGAGCAATTTTTAAAACAACAATTCGAGCAAAAGATTTTCTCCCCAGAGCAACTTGAAGCCGCCGTCAAGCAAGCCGTTCGAGAACGCCTCGTGCAAGTGCGAGACATCGAAAATCAAATGCTCATCGGACTTCGTGCCGACATCGAAGGGCTTCCTGACCTTGAACAACTCGATGGCCAAAGTGCCAACGAATTCGAAAGCCGCTTGCAAAGTGCACTCGTGCAAGCCTCTGAGGTTGTCTCCAAGGATTTATCCTCGACGATTGAAAGCCAAATGGTCTCCCTGGTGGCCGGAGAGGTCATGGCCCAGGTTGCGATTCGTCTAAGCGTTTCGGCGGGAATACTCTCCACGGGGGCAGCTAGCAGTTGGGCGACTCTAGGTATTGGACTTGTCGCTGGAGTGGTCATCGATCAAATAGTTACGCGTATTTGGGACTGGTGGTCGGAACCTGAGGTGGAACTGAGTTTTCAAATATCCAACCAACTCAACTTAGTGCATGACTTGATTTGCAAGGGTGATTCGGATTCGGAGGGACTCAACGGTCGATTCAACAAGTGGAATGCCCAACGCAGTCAAATCCGTCGCGAAACAATCCTGCAGATCTTTTTTCCTGAAGTGAAAGAAAATGCGAACTCGACAAAACATCTCTAAATGCCTACGGTTTGGACTTGCGATCCTTGTTCTTTTCATCGCCTCTGGCAGCCATGCTTTTGCACAAAGCAAAGCGATGATTGCAAAAGAACTCGCCGAGCAACTCATCCGTCGTTTCTCCAAAGAAGTCGCCGACGAAGGAGTCGAAAAACTCACATCGAGACTCCAAGCAGTGGCTCTGAGTGCCGGCGATGATGCTTTAAAAGTCATCGAAAAGAGTGGGCCTCGGGCCTTGAGGATTCTTGAAAACTCCGGCGCTGATGCCGCTGTATCGGTAAGGCTGCTCTCGAAATTCGGGGACGAAGCCATCGGTGCTCTAGAAGGTCCTGCGAGGTTGAGCCTCCTGCGCCAGTTCGGTCAAGAAGCCGGTGAAGCACTCATCAAGCATGGCGCCGTCGCCGAGAAACTGATCGCCTCGAGCGGTGCTCCCGCCGTCGGTGCAATCCAACAACTGAGCAATCAAGGTGTTCGCCGCTTGGCAATGCTTGCCGACGAACCCTCGACGGCTGTCCTGGCCAAGAACGCTGATATGCTGAGTGTAGTTGGACGATATGGTGATCGAGCTATGGACTTTATTTGGAGAAACAAACTCACGCTCGCAGGAGGAACTGCACTGGCTGCATTTGTAGCCAATCCCGAACCGTTCTTGGACGGAACCCGCCAGTTGGTCGAAAACAGCGTCGATTCCTTGGCAAGCAACGTCGGAAAACCGATCGCCGAGAAACTCGGAGATGCCAAGGACTGGACATGGAGAATCCTGGCCATTAGTGCCATGCTCATCCTATTTTGGGGCTGGAAAACCCGTCGCTCAAACCGAGCCCCAAAAGCTTAAAGCGACCACTTGCCACATCCCCAAGCATCCTGCCCAAGGTTCATGCGTTCGATCGCGACACAGCCAAGAAAACATGACATAATGAGGGAACGGTTTCTCAACCAAAAACCCTCACACCATGGAATCGAGCGATGCGTCGCAAACCGAATTGTTTTCTCCGGCACCTTGTCGTTTTCCTTCTCTTGATCCCTGGATTGCTTACGGAATCCAAGCTGTTTGCTCAAGAGATCTACGACAGCCAAAAGGAAACTATCCCCAAGATGAAACCTGAGGAAGTGGTCCAAACAACCAAGCTTCCCGAAGGCTTTACGATCACTGCGATTGCCAGCGAACCCGATGTGCAGCAACCCATCGCGATGACCTGGGATGCCCTGGGTCGACTCTGGATCGCGGAAAATTACACCTATGCAGAGTCGGCTCTGCGTGTCGACAAGACCCTTTCAGATCGGATCGTGATTCTCCAAGATGCCGATAACGATGGTGTATTTGAGAAACGCAAGGTCTTCGCCGAGGGGCTCAAGGGGCTCACGAGTATTGAAATACATCCTTCAGGAAGAGGAGTCCTTGCACTGGCCCCTCCGTACCTGTACACCATCCCAGACTCGAATGCAGACGATGTCGCCGACTCCCCGCCTTCGATCCTCCTACGTGGTTTCAACGAAGATATCCGCCACAACTTTGCCAACGGCCTGCGCTTCGGTCCCGATGGATGGCTCTACGGACGCCATGGAATTCTCGGTATCAGCGCAGTCAATAAAACTCCCACTAAGGGGAATGAGCGACAAGATTCTCAGCCAACACTACTGACCTGCGGTATTTGGAGATTCAATCTTCTGAACCAACGGATTGAAATGGTCTGCGAGGGAACCACCAATCCCTGGGGCATGGACTGGGACGATCATGGAAACCTATTTTTCATCAACACAGTCATCGGACACCTTTGGCAAGCCATCCCTAATGCGCATCTTCAACGCATGTATGGCGCGGATTCGGATCCCTACACTTACGAACTACTTCCGCAAATCGCCGACCATGTGCACTGGGATAGCAGTGCAGAAGACTGGCGTGAAACTCGCAAAGGCCCACCTAGTAGCGGGACCGACTCTGCCGGTGGTGGCCATGCGCATAGCGGTTTGATGATCTATCAAGCCGACCAATGGCCCGAAGAGTACCGAGGAAATGTCTTTGCACTGAACCTTCACGGCCGACGAATCAATCGCGATTTTCTCAAACCCTCTGGCGCCAGTTTCGTAGCCTCTCACGGACAGGATATGGTCTATTGGCAAGACCCATGGTTTAGAGGTTTGGACATCAGCCAAGCTCCCGATGGAAGCGCCGTCGTGATCGATTGGTCGGACATCGGTGAGTGCCACGACGATGATGGAGTGCACCGCACGAGCGGTCGAATCTATAGGATCTCCTACAAAAACGACGCTCAAACCCCTTACCAAGAACAGATGAAAATTCTGCAAAAAATTTACTACGCCAATGGCAAAGGTGACAAGACGGTAATCACGGGCAAAGAAGTCGTTTCCATTCTCTCGCATCCAAACTCCTGGTTCACTCATCAATTCCTGAAAATGCGAGGCCTCTCCAGTGGTGTGGAGTTCAAGGAACTCGAACCTGTTTACGAGCTAGCCATGAAAGCGCCTAAGAATTTCCGTTCAGCAGAAACCCGCTTTGAAGTCACAAAGCAAGTGCGAGCCTTATGGGCCTTGGGCAATTTGCATACGGATAAACTCATCTCGCTTTTGCGAAGCGATCAGCATGAATCGATTCATTGCTGGGCAGCAAGAAAGTTATTCGATGCAGTCAACCCGTCCGATTTACGAGCGATCGCAAGAGACAATCAGGAGTACATGGCCGCTGTCGAAGCAGAAATCCTAGATTGCCTCTATGCACAATCCAAACCCCACGCCTCTGCTCAGTTTCGATTGGTACTAGCCTCCCGCCTACCGCTGATGACCCATGAATTCGACCCCATGCTTACTCAGTTGCTCGAAAGCGATGACTTGGCCAACGACCTAACATTCAACCTAATGCTCTGGTACGGAATCAAGGATCAAGTTCCTGAGCGACCTTTGGAATTGGCAAAAATGATGCAGTCAACGCAACTCGATAAACTCCAGGAATTGGTCTTGCGCCGACTGGCTGCAATCATCGTCGAGAAAGGAAAAAATAGCGATCTAGCCCATCAAGGCTTGTCCTTCTTTTTGGCCGATGCGGTCCAACGGGATCTCCCCAAACTGCATGCGGCATGTATCCGTGGTCTTTGGGGTACCTATCAAGGGCGATCACACGTTGCTAAGCCTCCTTATTGGGACGAACTTGCAGCACTTGGAGCTAAACACCCCGACGTGACAATCCAACGCTTGTGCGTGTTGCTCGGCTCTGTTTTCGATCCCAACAAAGATATTCAGCCACTGGTTCGAATCGTCGAAGACAAAAATATTCCCATCGCTGAACGCAAGGCAGCGATAGAGGCTCTCGGAGGGATCGATGACCCCGAAGTGATCGATCGGTTGAAAAGATTCTTTGACGATCAAGACCTTGGCAATTCTGCGGCCTATGCACTTCGAAGAACTCTCAATAAATCCAGGGCCGAGCAGATGGTCGACCTTTTCGGCCAAGTTCCCGATCCAACCCGCAGAGGAATCATCTCGGCATTAGCTAGCCGTGTCGATACGATGGAAGTCCTTCTCGATGCGATCGACAACAACAAGATCGCCAAGGAATCGGTAGACGCTTCCTCCTGGAGACAGTTCGCTTCGGCAAACAATTGGCAATTGCTCGAACGGGCCCGAAAACATACCAAGGTTCTCGATATCCAAGGGAATCGCAAGGAACTGATTGAAAAAGAAGAGGCGCTGCTAACCCCAGATTTGATCGCCAAAGGTAACGTCAATAGTGGTCGCGGAATCTGGATTTCTAAGTGTGGAAACTGCCACAAACTCTACGGCCAAGGCGGACAGATCGGCCCCGAACTCACCGGAGCCCAGCGATCGAACATCCGCTACTGGCTCGAAAACATCTTGGCTCCTTCTGAATTCGTAGCCGAGAACTACAGGTCGACTGCTTTTCGCACGCTCGATGGCCGGGTCATCACCGGCGTGGTTCTCTCCGAGACAGCGAATGAAGTAACCATTCAAACGGCGCAGGAGAAAATCATCCTCAACATAAGCGAGATCGAAGAACGCAATCCTTTGCAACTATCCCTAATGCCCGAAGGACTCTTGGAGGGACTCAGCGAGGATTCCAAATTGAACTTGTTTAAATACCTGACGTCCTCTCCGCAGGAGTTATCCAAGTAGCGATGAATCGCAAGGAGCGAGCCGAAATCGTTCATCGGCGACTCGATGAACTCTACCCCAGCACCGATGTCCCTCTGGAACACACGGATCCTTATACCCTTCTCGTTGCGGTCGTGCTCAGCGCCCAATGCACCGACAAGATGGTCAATCGAGTCACACCGGAACTTTGGAAACTCGCCAAGACCCCCGAGGCGATGAGCAAACAACCCGTAGCTAGAATTCAGAAGATCATCCAGCCATGCGGACTCAGTCCCCAGAAGGCTAAGGCCATATCGGGACTCTCGACGATCTTGGTTCAGGAGCATGGTAGCTTGGTCCCAAAAGACTTCGAGGCTTTGGAGAGGCTTCCTGGGGTCGGCCACAAGACCGCGTCGGTCGTCATGGCCCAGGCCTTTGGGGTGCCTGCCTTTCCAATCGACACTCACATCCATCGACTTGCTCAGCGATGGGGACTAACCAATGGAAAGAACGTTGTTCAGACCGAAAAGGATTTGAAGAAACTTTTTCCGATGGAGTCTTGGAACAAGCTCCATTTGCAGATCATTTTCTACGGTCGCGAGCACTGCACTGCACGAGGTTGCGATGGAACCGTGTGCGGAATATGCACCGAACTGTATCCCAAACGGCGAAAAGCCGTCATGACCAAGAAATAACAAGGACTCTAAAGGCTACTGGGGTTTACGGGGTGGAGCGAACTTGATTCGCTCCACCAATCGCTTGACCTCATCCCCTTGCCGCTGTCCGGTCACTGCCGATATAGCCGATATCACGTGGGCATAGCGAAGGTTATAGTCCAAGTCGAGTTCGACCTCTGGACCATCCTCGGGATTCGGGGGTGCATTCCCTCCGGTTTGCTGCAGGATGAAAGCTCGCAGTTTTCCAAAGTCGTTTCCAAACGAGCGGCTATCATCAACAACAATATCGATGAGTTCTCCATCGGTGTTGGATCGGAGCCTTAGTTTGATCGGAAGATTGGTTGTGTCGGCAGCACCCGAATCTCCTCCGATGGGCATGCGAATATTGAAGTCCCCTTCTTGTGCGGCGATCTTGAAGGTCATCACAAAGAAAATCAGCAACAAAAAGATGATGTCGATCATCGAGGTAAGCTGCATCTCGACTTTTTCATTGCTTCTGGATTTGAATTTCATTGGCATAGGAACACCATCACGAACTATGGATTGATTTCTTCTTTGGCTCGTAGAGCAAACTTCTCAAAGCCGGATTCCTGACATTTCTTAATCAGTTCCTGTACCATTCCACCGGCTGAATTGCCATCGGCACGGATGATGACATTCGCATCCTTGGCGCTCTTGCCGTTGGCCTTGAGAACATTGGCTTCCAATTCCAAAAGCGGTCTTAAGCCCGCGATGGTCGCGGTCTCTGGACCCATGTACACATTGCCGTTGAACCCCAAGTTCAAGACGATTGGATTCTCCAGAGGTACATCAGCCGGTTTGGCCAACTCGCTCGAAGGCAATTTGATGGACTGGTTCTGATCGTCTTGAGAAAAATTGATAAGCACCATGAAGAAAATGATCAACTGAAACACCATGTCGATCATGGCGGTCATGTCACCTTCGGCGGCTTTTGTGTCGAACTTGCGTTTGAGTGCCATTACGGATTTCTGTTACTTAGCAAGTTCCTGAAATTTTTCCATCAGTTCTTCACTCTTGCTACCGGCTTGCAAGATCTGTCTTTGAACGATGTTTCTCAAAATGTTGTAGATGACGATCGCTGGGATCGCCAACCATAGTCCGACTAGGGTCGTGTAAAGAGCTTGCTCGATACCACCAGCCAATGCGCTAGGTTTCGGGGTTTGCGGACTGCTGGCGATTGTTCCGAAGGATGTCACCATCCCTTGAACCGTTCCGAGCAATCCAACCATTGGAGCGATGTTACCAATCAGAGCAATGTAGCCAATCAGATGCTCGATCCGCATGGTCTCAGAATCGCCCGCAACTTGCATCCCCTCAAGAACTGCTTCTTTACCTTTCGTCAGTTGTCCTAATCCGGCATTGAGCAGGCTACCCAAGAAACTCTCATCAGCCTTGATCAGCTCGGCTGCCGCTTGCGGGTTGTTCTGCTCCAAATTTGCTTCGATCCCTTGAACGAGATCAGCAGGAACGAAATTGTTTCGCTGGACGGCCAGAATCGATCGGACAACCAAGGCTACCAAGATCACCGACATGATCAAAAAGATAATGAAGTACATCGGGCCCAAGCCGACCCAAAACTGCTCCAAAACATTCCCCTTGGACGCTGAGGCACTAGCATCGGCCGCAGCCTCCTGAGCCATCGCTAAGCTCGAAGTCCAAAGAGTAGCAAGCGAGAAAGTCAAAATCCTAGAAGTGCTGGCCAGCAAATGGGTTGGCGACAAGCGAAATCGGGACTGCATAATAACTCCGAAAGGAAATGGAAAAGTTGGTGTTCTCGTTACTGGTGCGAACCCAGAAGCGTCTCTCTAGTGGCGAGTATTTTAGCCGATACTTAGCCCTAAAGGGTAATTTAGACCGGGAAAGCAAGCTGATTTTTAGCGAAGGTCGTTACTTCCGTACCCAAGACGATGTGGGATAAAGCTTTTCAAGCTTCTGCTTGGCATCGGCGGCCTTTTGCGTAGAACCCATCTTGGTCCATAGCTGCGTCAGCCGATACAAAGACTCCGCGTGAGGTTCGCTCTGTGCTCCATAGAGCTGATCGGTTTTCAAATAAGACAATACGGCTTCTTCGTTTCTTCCGGCTGCCGCAAATAACGAACCGAGGGTGTTGAATAGCTCGGCAAACAACTCGCCATCGGTCGAGTCCCCTTCGTCCACCATCTTTTCGAGTTCGCCAATCGCTTCATTGCCTTTCCCATCCAGAGCATCGCACTGGATGATTCCAATGCGAGCCATTTTTTGATACTTCAGCGACACCGGGTCGGAGAGCTTGGCCTCAAGCACCGTCTGAAACTTACCCTTGGCATCGGCATTCTGCTTGGACGCCATCAGCGCCTTGCCCTGCAGGAAACTCCCTTTGGTCTTGAGCTCAGGAAATGGAGCCGCAGCCAGCCCGCCGTAGTATTTGGCTGCTTGGTCTGGAGTTCCCGATGCAACTGCAAGATCACCCATCAGCTCAGCAACGGGATAAAACTGATACGACTGGGCGTTGTCTTTGACCCAATTGGTTAGCAACGTCAAAGCATTCTTTGGATCTCCCTTTCCATTGATCGCCATGGTTCCAGCGATGTAGCCGCGGAGAAACTGGTAATCCTGCTTCATGTCGTCCGAAGGCAAGGAAGCTGCATCGATCTTCTTGAACTCCTCAATGGCTTGCTCGTACTGCCCCTGCGCGACTAAATCCTTGGTGCGAGAGAGTGTCGGTGGCTCTCCATCGTAGAGCAATCGAAGAATCTCGTTCGAAGGAAAATTCTGATTGTTCCCGCGAACTTCGATCACCACTCGATCTCGATTCTTTTCGACAATCTTTCCTGTCACAGCCGCTCCCTTGACCGGATACACTCGATCGCGGTCCTGAGCACTCACAGACTCGTTTCCTAACAAGCATACGAAGGTCGTTGCGATCGCGATCAAAGTCTTAAATCGATGGATTATCATGGGGATCAAAACCATAAAGGAAAAAGATTTAACAATGGGCGAGGATGTCTTTAGAAATTTCTACTTGTCCGTAGCAGGCTTGTCGCTTGGAGAATCACCGTCGATCTTGGGCAGCCCAGCTAAACCTGTCACAGGCTTGTTCGCTTTTTGCTGTAGTTCGCGAAGCAAGCGGTCGAATTCATTCTTGCTCTCGGGGCCCCCTAACTCGGGAAACCTCGAATAGGTCTGAGAGATATCGGCAATACCAGCGTCGTATAGCTTCTGCTTATCGGCTCCGGCACTTGCGTCTCCAATCAACCCTCGGCAACGTGCAATATTGATACGCGATTCAAAGAACTCCTTTTGAAAGTTCGGATACCTGGCGGTGACTTGAGCGATTTGCCCCCAACCCCAAATGAGCTTCTTTTTGTTAGGCAAGGGCTCGGCTCCAAGCATCGCCGCTTTGAGCTTTTCGATATCCTTTCCTCCTGACCATTGCTGTAGGTTCCTTGCTGCCTCCATCTGCACAGTGATGTTGCTCTGGTTTTTTTGCAACGCTTCGATGAAGAGCTTGTTGGCCTCCTCAAACTTTTTAGCACCACGCTTGGTCAAAGCCAGTTTCAAAGTGATCTCTTCGGGCTTTCGTTTGATTTTCTCCAATTCTGCTGGGGACAAAGCCGAAAGCTTAGTAAATGCCTTTTCCGCCGTTGCCATCATCTCCGGTGCCTTAGCCGCAAGCGCCGGAACCTTCTCCAAATTCGTAGCCAGAACAATCATCGCCGCACCGGCCGATTCGATCACCGCAGGATCGCTGCTGACACCCGTGAGCTGATCGATGAGAATCTTAAAGCAACTCGCGAGTTTGGCCTGTTGCTCGGCGTTCTTGTTGGACTCAAGTTGTCCTTGCAACTCAGCCGCTAAATTTTGAAGCGCCTTGGGAAGCATCGTCGTGTCACCGGCTTTGTCACACAGGCCCTTCATCGTCGTAATCGCTTGGTCAATCTGCTCGGCACTCAAATCCGCTCGACCTTGGCCAGCCGATTGAACCATGGCTTGCAAGTTGAGGCGATAGGAATCAAGCTGCGCATTCAATGGCGCATCTGGGACGGCCTTTAAGACAGCAAGCGCACCTTTGGTCGGTTCGTTGAGGACTTTCAAGGCTTCGTCGAGCCTACCTCCTTGAAGGTACAGGCCGACCAGATCGTTGGTTCCCTCCAAGACCCCAGAGGTGCTACTTTCAAGATTGAGATTGTTCCAAGCGTCCGAAAGGAGCTTTTCGGCACGTTGCCGCAAGGCCTCGTCAGCCGGGGTCGGCTCGGTCTTGGCCTGCCGGTGCGCGTAGATCGCCTTGCGATACTCCGCCCATAGAATGCGGCCCAATAGAAACGCCTTATCTCCACCAGCCGACTTTTTGCTCGCAAGGTACTTCTCGGCTTTGTCGTAGTCTTTTTCTCGAAGCGCCAAGCTCACGAGGATATCGATCGCTTGCTCGCTCTCGGACGAACCGGGAGCAGATTCGCTGAGTGTATTGGCCAGCTTCTCGAGGCTTGCAATGAGAGTCCCCTTGCGATCATCAGGCGAGCTCTCAATGATCTGACCCAGGGACATCAGCGCAAAGGAACCTGCTTTTTGAGCGGTCTCAGTTCCTTTTCCACTCTTGAGCAGGACTTCGGAAATCGCCAACGACTCCCAATAGTTTTCAATCCGAAGATTGAGGTACGCTTGAAGGAATCGAACTTGGGCTAAATCCTCGCGAGAATCGTCGTCACGATATAGCCGCAGTGCGATGCCATTGAGCTCGATGGCTTGCTCGCGATCCCGCTTGGCATCCGACTGCACAAGCGCAACTTGATCCTCGATCCCTTTGCGATCGGCTTCGGGGGCACCGGCGAGTTGTTTTTCGAGGAGCTTGATGGTCGCATCCCCCTCTTCGGCTCTATCGAGTCTGGACCGAGCAGCCTTCATCGCTTCAGCAAAATTTTTGACCTCAGGTAGCTTGGTGTCGTCATTGGCTTTGGTCTCGATCCCAAGATCTTTGAGATAGCCTCGAGCTTGATTGGCGATGGGGCCATTCTTTTTGGCCAAGATCTGCAAAGCTTCCCGAGCCTCGCGTCGGATATTCCTGATCTTGGGCTCATCACCCTTGGCATCCAAGGACTTGATCCAATCCAAGCGAGCTTGTGCAACGGCCAAAATGAGTTCCTGCCATTCGGGTTTTTCTCGTTCGCGATAGTCGGCCGTTTTGATTTGTTCTTCGCCAGCCATCACCGCCGCTTCGTATTTGCCCGAAGCGGGCGTACTATCGAGGCGAACCATTTCGGCCATGGCTTGAACTCTCCAAGTCCGAAAGATTCCAGCCTCCTCGTTTTCCGCAACACGCTTGAAGGTCTCTCGTGCAGCGTCGATCTGCCCGAGCATCGCTTGGACACGCCCACGGTTGAGCAAGCTCAAATACTTGGCTCCTGCGTTCTTCGCACCGGTGCTCTTCTCGGACACTTCATTGAGTTTTTTATCGGCCTCTTCGAGCCGCTGCTTCCACTCCGGAGTGTTGGCATCATAAGTCTCGGCGATGAGCTTGGCGGTGATCGCCTGGAGGATCTGAGCTTGTCGGTACTCCTTTTGAAGCTTCTCTCGAAGAGCCAAACGATCTGTTTCATTCGGCTTGACGTTGGCTCCCTGCATCTGCTCAAGGGTTGGCCTTAAGGTTTCGATCGTGGTTGCAAAAGTGTCGAAAGCTTGCTGAAGCGACGGTCGGGCTTTTTCCCTGAGTTCTTTGGCTTTGCCGGCTGTCTCGGGCTTGTCCGCACTCTCCTTGGAGTCATCGATGAATTTGGTACCTCGATTGAGATACAAATCCGCAAGCTTCAAAAGAGTCTCCCCCCTTCGAGGATGCGTTGGCGAGTTTGTCAAAAAGTCCTTAAACCCCTGCTCGACCTGTGCAAGCTTCTCGTCGAGATCCTTCGATGTGCGAACCTCAGCCAAAGACAACTGCAAGAGCATGATCTTTTCCAATCCAAGATCTGCCTTGATGGATTCCGGTAAACGATTCCGCTGCGCGCTGATTTCGAGGTACTTAAGGGCTTCGTCGTAGTAGCCGGAATCCTTAAGGCTCTGCAAGAATTTTGCAGCCGGCTCGTCGGCTAGCACTGTTGAACAAAAGCTGGAAACCGGAAAGATCACCAATCCACCCAGAAGACAGCGAAGAACCTTGGGGCCGATTCGAAGCATAGATCGCTCGTTTGACAAACGCGGGTACAATGAGGAAAAGTAGACAGGGCATTATAACGCTCTTCCGACCGGAATGAACGTCCCGGAAGAAAACTCTCTGCCCTCAAATTTCCAGTTGCAGGACTGACCCCTATGACTCCCAAACGCCGAGAAAGATGGTATTCCCTGGACGGTCAACGCCGAATCCACCAGTCGGCACTCCAGAGTAACAACGGCCCAAGGCGTTTGATTTCCCTTGTTGTCTTGCTCTTGCTGGTCATGATGATGATCCAACAAGTCTCTGATCCAAAGAAAGTAGCCAAAGTCGCCGGTGCCGTCGGGCTCATTCCCCTCGATGCGTCAAAGTCTACCAAGTCGGACAACTCGACTCCTGGTTCCGAGGATCATTCGGACTCGCAGATTGCCGGAGCCCTTGAGGCGTCCTCCCAAGAAACAAGCCTCGAAGTCGAATCGCTAGGACTTTCATCGAGCGATTCATCCGTCGATCTGGGCTCACAAGTCTTCGAGCAACTCATGCGGAACCTGCCTCCAATTGCCAAAGCGACACTCGTCGAACAGCTCTTTGGAATCGCGGATCGCTCCAAAACGGTCGGATCGAATGACCCAAGTTCTGTCGACTCGATCGACAGTTGGCTCGACACCTCCAAGGCGACTCTTTCTCGCTGGGCCGACCTAACCGACGATCAATCGCCTCAGCACACGAGTCTTGATTCGCTCCGTGTCGCCTTCGAAAACTCATCCTCAGCGATTTCAGAAGGGGACCTTACTCAAGTGCCCGAGCAACTCCTGCGCAGTCTCCGGCTTGCGCTCGATCGCACTTTGCTTGCCGACCTATCGGACAACACACCTTGGCGAACCACTGAACGACTCTGTCTTGCTCGTCTGCTGGATCGAGCCTCACAACTCGGTAAATACTTCGATGAGTCTATCCTCATCAATGCAGTCCCCTCGATCTCGATTCCCCAATTGCTATCTCAGACCGATACTCTGCGCGGTCGATGCTACAGAGTGCAAGGAACCGTTGGGCTGATCGATCAGCCAAGTAGCATGGAACTGGCCAATTCCCGCAAACTGAATTACTCGGTACTCTGGCTTCGTCCCGATGACCTGAGCGACCAACCGATCAATGTTTACATCCCCGAGTCAGTCAAAGCCAGCGACCAGATCCAGCCAGGACAGACAGTGCAAGTCGCCGGACTGATTGCAAAACGTCGCGCTTATGCTTCGCAACGTGGAGGAGAGATCGCTCCGGTTCTGATAGCAACTTGTGTCATCGTGGGCGAACCTAACATAGAGGTTCAATCGGATCCAACAAGAACTCCGGAACGAGTTGCTCGGAGCCTATCGATTGCAAAAAGCCTCTCTTTGAGTCGAAATCGACTCTTGTGGATCCCCCCGGTGGATCGCCAAGCCCCATTGGAGCTTGTTCAGCAATCGCTCTCGAAGTACTTGGACAAACTCCCTTCGATGGATACGAAATCTCCATCGCCTGAAGCATTCGTTAGCAATCCAGAGGCTCTTGCTAGCTTGGCTAACTTGATCAAGTTCCAAAACCAAGTCGATACGGTGGTTTCTGGAGGAAACAGCGCAATGTTGACGACAACAGAAAGCCCCCGACCGGGTGCCATCGCCTATGAGCCTTGGCTAAGCAGTTGGAACGGCTATGTAGTTCACTGGAAAGCCTGCAAAGTTGATCCGCAATTGTTACCAGGCCTCGATTGGCGGGAAGTTTATGCGTTGCAGGTGGAAATGGATCCGTCGCCGTTGAATTCAAGCAGCGACGGTTCGATGTTGATGACCGTTCTTGCAAAGGACATCCCTATGCTTTGGCGAACCGGACCGCAGATCCGCCAACCGGTAGTCATCTCAGGCTTAGGGCTCGTGCCAATTGCCGATAGCGCTGCCTCGCCTAGTTCTTCCGCAGACAAGCAACCGAGCATGATTTTGGCATCGAAGGTAGCTTGGCAGCTCTCCTCAGAGAAAGCTGATACACTCGCCTCAAGGACTGAATTGACTCCCAAACTCAGTGACGGCCAAGCTCAACTGCTTCGATCGGGTTGGGATTTATCGCAATTAGATGCGATCGAAGGCATCCACGGCCAATCCATCAGCAATAAGGAGTCCAAAGCATTTTACACTTTAGTCGCCACATCGAAACTTTCGCCGAACAAAACCACCGATCAAGTTGATCCGACCCAAGTGTCCAATAGCTTGAATGTGATGCAATGGATACGAGGTACCGAGGCGACAAAAGCGGCCAAGAAAGATGACGGAATGCTCAAGCGAACCGTCGGTGAGCGGGTCAGAGCCAGGGTACAAGTGCGGCGTATCCAAAGGGTTGATGTTCGCAGTCCGCAGCATCAAGCTTGGTTGGGCGGCAACCATTATTATCAACTCGATGGAGTCGCGGATATCGGACCGAGTCGCATCGAGGTCAAGTATGGTAAGGACTTCGAACCGATCACTTACGAGCGTGAATTTCCGATCACCTTAGTCGCTTCACAGTTACCCAGTTGGATTCTTGCCGACCCGACAACGATCGGCGTCGAGGGTCTGTCGCTTGAGGATCCGACCGATTTGGACACATCCTCCTCGATCGCTTGGTCGACCAAGATCCGTGTCGATGTGATGGGATATGCGTACCGAATCTGGCGATTTCGGACGCCTCAGGTATCTGCGGCAACCCAAGACACCGGATATCAGCAGGGTCCGATGATGGTTGTAGATCGCTGGGAGTTGTCCAAAGGCCCGTCGCTCGATGATCAAAAAATCCAACAACCCAAGCTATCGATGAGTTCGATTATCACAACGATCATCGGCCTAGCGGCCATCTCCTGGTTCGCTTATCGAACGATGTCCAAACCCCAAAGAACCATCCGCAACCGCTGATGCACACTCATGCTTGCGGCCCGGTCTTTTTCAACCGCTGATGAACACTAATGAACGCTGATGTCAGGCCCCCGATTTTTCAACCGCTCATGAACACTAATGAACGCTTATGCCAGGACTCCTAACCAAAAAACTCTCAGGCTTTTCTATCAGCGTTCATCAGCGTCCATCAGCGGTCCAGGTCTTCTATCAGCGTTCATCAGCGTCCATCAGCGGTCGGGTCTTTTCTTCAGCGTCTATCAGCGGTCCGGTTTTCTATCAGCGTTCATCGGATGACTTTATAATTTCCACACACGCAGAAATTTGCCTGCTCGAACCATCAGATGGACACCATGCGCGGTTCTGAGCCAACGCACCCGGAAGCGACTGAGTCGTAGTCGGCACATCTCTTGTTCCCAACGCAAAGAGTCTTCCAGCACCCGAGTATCTTGTTGGGTCTGCACCGACGAGCCATCGGATTTCTTCAACTCAACGAGCATCCAGTCGGCAAAATGAATCGCATCGAGCAAAATAGCTCGGTGGCCATCGAAATGGTGCGATTGAGCGTACACTCGAAACCATCGGCGATAATTCTTACCCAAATGTTTTACACTTTCGGGAAGTAGCGAACGAGTTTGCGAGAGTCGCTTGCGAATCAATGTTTCGGCGGCCCGATCAAGTTCTTGTCGATCGAAACTGGAACATTCGATAGAACGTTCCGGGTACACCAGACGGGCGGCCAAGGATGCTTGAAGTTGCTCAAGCTCTTTGCGTAGCTTGGACTCGTGCGACGATGGATTTTGCATGCTCTAACTCGGGGGCCAACTCTTTTAGATCCGGAATGTTTTCGTCGCGTTCAAGGATCATGCCTTTGACAGGAGCATAATGAACCACTTGCTCTAACAGATCCCAAATCTCGCTTTGAGTCGATCGACTGTGGCTATCGACCCAAACGCCCTGCTCGATATGGCCGCCAACAAAGTGCAGTTGAACGATTCGCTCTGGGGGCAATCGGTGCAAGAATTCTACCGGATCGAATCGATGATTTTGTGAGTTGATAAAAAGATTCGTTACATCCAAGAGCAATCCAACGTCATTGCGTTCGCACAATTTGCATAGAAAATCTGCACCGTCATACTGCTCGGATGGATAGCGGATCGTATCGGTAATATTTTCTAGGATCAGCGGTGTCTGGATCGAATCCTGCAAGCGAGCGATATTGTCGTGGAGAACCCTAAGAGCCGCGTCGGTTTTCGGTAAAGGGGTCAAGTGACCGATATCAATTCCGCCTCCACGGGTAAATGCAATATGTTCACTGCACCAAGCAGGCTTTAGCTGATGCACTAGATTCGCATACATCTTCAGATACCCTGCATCGAGACCTTCGGCGCTTCCAAGCGACATGGCCAGCCCGTGCGGAATCAATGGAAAATTGCGAGCAAGCAGTTGCAACTCTGCGGATTTCGAATCGATTGGTTCAAAGTAGTGATCGGCTGTAATTTCGAGGAAATCGATCCGGTTGCGGTGTTCGAACAACTTCGACAAGAACGGTTCTCGATAACCGATGCCCACACCGAGTCGCGGTAAATTGGAAAAATCCATTCGAGAATCTCTTGTTCACTAAGATCGAAAAACTCAATCACCACCACCGCAGCCACCGCATCCTCCACCGCCGCAGCTAGATCCTCCACCACAACTCGATCCTCCACCACAGCTCGATCCACCGCCGCAGCCCCCTCCGCATCCACCCGCACTGCAGCCTGAAGCGTTGACAGCAGATTTGCGATAGGACATGTATAACGGATTCAAGGTAGTTCCCTCCAAAGCTGAGATGCCAAAGACACCCATCGCAAGAAGCGGCATAGAAATACCACTGGCCGCATACTCGATTCGATCCTGCGATTGCTCGCTAGAGTTTGTGAGAACGACCGGAGTCGCGAACTTCAGATTCCGCACAGACTTGCAAGCCGTTTGAATATCATCAAGTAATTTCTCTCCCCGGTTGCTCAATCGACGGCGACGCGTCACGCCATAGAATAGGCAAGCTGTCATCAAGAGTCCCAAGGCGAGAAACTCGACATTGTTTCGATGCTCCGAAATCGAATGGATTAGCTTGTAAACTCCTAGCCCTTCTACGATCAAGAACGAAGACCAAACAGCCCGAGGCACCATCGGATTTTTGTCCTTGTCCCTGACGGTCCAGAGTTCCTCTTCAGTCACCCACTTTCTGAAGGGCTCGGTAATTGCCTGAACCTTTGCGACGATCGAGGGATCGAACACGGAATCCCCCTTGCCCGGAACCTGAAAGTTCTCCAATAAGATTCTCTGCAAGGGCTCGAAACCCGCGAGCGATTTTCCTTGTAGATCCGTCTTCCACTTAGGCGGCTTGATAGCAGACGGCTTTTCAGTTGGATCTTGGATGATCCAACCCTGCTCGACCAACTCGACCATCGCCGTGCGAATCACCTCGGAATCACCTCCCCTTAGATAAGCGATTTTAAAGGGATCAAGCTGATCGGGGATCCTCATATCGGGCAGATCAGACCTTCGCGTGTATTGAACCAAAACAAAAACGGCCAGGAGAGTCAACGTGGCAAGAAAGCAGAAGAACCACATAAACGTGGGGCCCGAAAGATGAATGATCGGGTCGAGCAACCAAAAAACGCCATGACCGAGCATAAGCGAAGCTCCCTAGTTTGAGACCAAGATCGGAATCACCAATTTCCGATCGCCTTCATTCTACCATGGCAGTTTCTAGCCCGAACCATGGCGCGTCTTTATTAGATCTTAACATGAAACCAAGCGTGGCTCATTCAAAAACGAAGCAGGCCGGCCCGTTTGGGCCGGCCTGCTTGCCGGTGTTCCCTGGCGTCGGAGAGCCTTTTGGGACTCCCCGACGCTCAGTCTTAAGCTCTACCGTGAAGCACCACCGACAGGCAATTGACCCAGTAACTGCCAAGTCCGCGGCTCTATGCTGCTCCAACCCAGGAGGAAGGCCGGTCGAGTCTTCCCGCAAAACCCCGACCGCCGATAGAGCTTGATTTGTGGATCATCAATACCACAAATCGATTACTAGAATCCCACCGGCGGTGTCAACAGAGATTTTTCAATACTTGATATTGGCCTTCGGCAACTTCTCTTGCAAACTCGCCACGGCTTTTTTGCTCAAGGTTGTGTTGGTCAAAATCAGATCCTTGAGATTCTTCAGTTTTGCCAACTCCCCTATCTTCTCATCCGTAACAGCCGTTTTGCCGATATGCAGAAACTCAAGCGACTCGATCTTTGCCAGATGCTCGATCGCGCCATCACCGATATTGGTGTCGTCCAAGTTCAATCGCTTGAGCTTGCTCGACGTCAAAGCCGCCAAACCCGAATCGGTGACTCGGGTGTGCCAAAGATTCAGATCCTCGAGCTTTTCAAGTTTTCCAATCTCGACCAAAGCGGCATCCTTAATGGTCGTTTCGCTTAGATCCAGCGCCGTGAGATTCGGAAATTTACCGATATGCTCGACGATCCCTTTGGTCGTGATGGCGCAGTCTCTGAGCTTCATCTTTGACATCTCTTTAGCACCGGAGATGGACCCCAAAGCGTCGTTGCCAACACGAGTTCGAAAGATGTCGAACTCCTTGAGCTTGGTCATTCCCGAAAGAGCACTAAAACTCTGATCCGTCACACCACAGTCTTGGAACGAGATTGCTACCATGTTGGTCATACCAGACAGATACTTCATTCCATCATCAGTGATCCGCGGTCCCCACAGACTCAAGTTCCGGAGTCTGCTCAAGCCCTTTAGATGCGAGAGTCCTTCATCACTGATCTGATTGCAATCGGAAAGATCGAGCAGTTCCAGTTGCACCGTGTCCTTCAGATAAGCCAACCCGGCATCTGAAAGTTTTGTCCGGGGTGCTCGAATCCTTTTGATGGTCTTGGACTGACCCAGACTCCTTAGGCACTCGTCGGTAATGCCGCATCGGTCAAGCAGCACATCATCGACCTTCGGAAACTTGGCAACCTGTGCAATCGTCTCGTCGGTAATGGCCGCTTGTTCCATACGCAGGGCCTTGAGATTCGGAAGTGACTTCAGGGTCACGATCAGATCGTGCGTTGCCGCCGGACCGCTTACCGAAATCGTTTGCACGGTAGGTATTTCAAGGACTCGCGGGAAAGTCTTGACCCAGTCATCTCCGCATTTACGAAAGTCCACGCCGATGACTTCGCCATCCTTTTCTTGAACCGAGATACCAGGCATCGCCTTGATCGCAGCAATCGCTTGAGCAGTCGTTGTCTTGCTCGCTGCAGTAGACTCTTGTGCGTAGATGCTATGGGGAAAGCAGGTAAGGATCATCGAGCTCGAAAGAACTCCAAGTCCCAAGGCCAAGGCTCTACCACAGATGGCATCGAGCAACTCTGGATGTTTTCGCTTCATAAACTTGTGGATTCCGTTTAAGGATAAAACTTGTGTTTTCGTCGGAGATTCCTCCGTTACCGCTGTGTATCTTCCTTGAGCCCGATTACCTTGGCAAGCTCTCCGGTACTAAAATGATAGTCCGGAAATCGAACAACTTTTTGGCTTCCTCTGAAAACCGGATTTATCCCTGAATGCTCAAGCGTACTGGAAGTTCAAAAGCTGCCTTCGCCTATCAACCTCCCTACGGGGCGGCCATCGATCCACAGGGCGTTGGATTCTCCGTTTTTAGCCGATCTGCAAGCGCGATGCGAATCCTGCTGTATTCGAGCATCCAAGATCGTGAGCCCACCGAGACGATCGAACTGGATCCTCTCTCGGACAAAATTGGGGATGTCTGGACCAAGTTCGTGCCAGGACTTTCAACCGGCCAACTTTACCATTTTCAAGCAGACGGTCTGTACCGACCCGAATCCGGCTCGTGGTTCGACAACAAAGCACGTCTAATCGATCCTTATTGCAACGCCTTAGCAGGTGACTTTCAGCACTCAAGCGATGGTGTCATCCGCCCACCAAAATGCGTCGTGATCGACCACGCCTTTGAATGGCATGACGATAAGCCTCTGAGACGGCCAATCCGAGATACAATCCTCTACGAGATGCACCTAGCAGGCTTCACCAAGCATCCTACAAGCGGTGTATCAAAGCCAGGAACTTACCTGGGTGCCATCGAAAAGATACCCTACCTGCAATCCCTGGGCATTACGACAGTCGAGTTGATGCCTATCCATGAGTTTCCGATCCTCGATTTCCACGGTCAACCTCTCAAACATCCAAACTACTGGGGCTATGATCCGTTGGCGTTCTTTGCCCCTCATCGCGGCTATGCGCACGGCCATCAAGCAGGAGCTCAGGTCCAAGAGTTCAAGACCTTGGTTCGGGAACTTCACCGAGCTGGCATCGAGGTGATCCTCGATGTCGTTTTCAATCACACTTGCGAAGGGAACGAGCGAGGCCCGATCCTTTCGCTCAGAGGCCTTGAGAACTCGGTCTACTACATCGTCAACTCCGATGGTGCGCATTACAGCAACTACAGTGGTTGCGGCAACACTGTCAATTGCAATCATCCCGTCTGCAGCGAGATGATCCTGCATTGCCTGAGGCACTGGGTTCACAACTACCATGTCGATGGATTTCGTTTTGATCTTGCCAGTATCCTTTCTCGCGATCGAGCAGGAAACCTTCTCAGCAATGCACCTTTGATCGAATTGATCGCCGAAGACCCAATGCTTGCTGACACCAAACTCATCGCCGAAGCTTGGGATGCCGCAGGGGCTTATCAGGTTGGCTCCTTCGGTGGCAAACGCTGGAGCGAGTGGAATGGTCGTTATCGCGATGATGTTCGACGTTTCTGGCGCACAGACAGCTCCGGACTCGGCTCGTTCGCTACTCGCCTGTGCGGTTCATCAGACCTCTACGAAGCCACAGGTCGATCGCCCATGGCAAGTGTCAATTTTGTAACGAGCCACGACGGGTTCACGCTCAATGACCTAGTGAGCTTCGAAAACAAACACAATCAAGCCAACGGCGAAAACAACAGAGACGGTGATAACAACAACTACAGTGAAAATCACGGTGTTGAAGGACCCTCGGCAACCAAAGCAATCGAGAGAAAACGTGTCAAACAAATCCGAAACTTTCTTACGACGCTGATGCTCAGCCAAGGCGTTCCGATGCTTCTCATGGGCGATGAATGCAGACGGACCCAGCAGGGCAATAACAACGCTTATTGCCAAGACAATGAAATCTCTTGGCTCGATTGGCAAACCGATCAAGCTGCCGAAGACATCTTGCGATTTACCCGTTCTATGATCGCTTTGCGGCGTCGACATCCGGCCCTGAGACGATCCCGATTCTTTACCGGAAAACCGGTCGATGCCCGAGGTGTCGCTGATGTTTCTTGGTATGACCCACGAGGCCATGCAATGGACTGGAATAAAGCCGACTCTGGACTCGGGTGCTGGTTAACAACACCCGCCGGCGTTGCTTGCCAAGAACCCCAAACTCAGTCCAACGAACTCGGAGATATCATGATCCTGGTGAATCCCACAAAGAGCACTCTTCCTTTTGCCTTCCCCAAAGAATCCCATTCTCTCCATTGGAGACTCTTTGCCGACACAAGCAAACCATCGCCTGAGGATGTCTATCCAGAACTCTTGGACCTTGCCAGTGCAGGATCAATCAGCAATGCTCCCAAGATTTCAGCCCATCGCTCCGTTCGAGTCATGCACCGATCGATGATGGTCTGGATCGAAATTCGATAACACCTTGGCTTAACTTAGAATTGAGATGCCAACCAAGCGATCTCCTGGGCGATCCCTTCGTCGAGCGTTGATGTCTTTAAGCCATCAGGAAGTACGCCCCACGCGTAGGTCTCAACCTCATAGGCTAAATCCGGATCGAACAATTCCGGTCGGCTCTTGACCAAATCAAACCACGCCTTGATCTGCGATTGCGTCGACTCGATGTATCCCCAATCCGGAAGATAAATCGGGACATGGAAATGGATTCGCCACTCCCGGTCGCTTACCAATACCGTGCCCGCATGGGATTTGCGATCCAGGTGGCGCTCGAGCACAAGCGGCAAGTCCTCGATCAATCGACGATTGCCCTGGGAATCGACCACCATGGTCTGGTGCAAGTATCGGTCTTCGGCGAATTGCGACAATTGCTCCAGAGCCCGCTGTTGCTCGGATGCGTCAAGGCTATGCCAAGGAACTCGGATGGCCGAAGAGACCTGAACCTTACCGACTCGGATTCCAAGCAAACTGGATTGGAGGACTTCTTGACTTTGATCCTCGATCATGACAGCCGAATGGCAAATGTCATGGCAGACCGTCAAATGCTCTCGTGCCCGAGCCGCTTGGACAATGCTCACCGCTGGTGGGGTCCAGTACCTCTCGTAAAAAGCCCTGAGCGATGCGTTATCGGTAAAGACGCAGCCAGGTTCAGGCTCCAAAGCGATTCGGATCATACGGCCAGTTCTCTCGCGGAGCTCATCGAGTTCCTGGGCGAGTTGAAGCAGATGCGCAGCGGCCTGGGCGCATTTCATTTCCCCGTCGGCTTGCGAGCCCAGATCCGAACTCCAACCAATCGGCAATGTGGAAATCGAACCCGAAACACCCTCGGGCAATAGCCGATCGAGGATGCGAACCAAATCCCTCGTGTAATCCAAGCGAGACCGTTCCCACCATGGCGGCTGATACACTCGGTGCTTGACGACCTTCTGGTGAAAATCCTCCTGAGGAAAACCATTGATCGTATAGGGAACAAGCTGCATTTGCTCCAATTTGTCGCGGAAATGCTCCAGACGATCTCCTTGGAGCAACTCCTTGGCCGCCGTTTGAGAAAACCACAAACCGACCCCAAGGCGATCGATTGCCAAGCGTTCCCGCACCGGAACAGCGCATTTGCGAAGATTCGCAAGAATAGAATCGGCATCTGTACCGGCATGCACATTGGTGCAATAGCCCAGCAACTTACCTTGGGAGGTCGAATTCTTGGGAGCCAAACTCATCGATCAATCCCGATTCTCCTGAGTGTCCACTTTGCGATTGGCCGAGCCGGCCTGACGAGGCTTCGATCCACCCCGCTGAAAGTCACGAAACTCCTGCGGCCATGGCGCAACGAATCGCATCGCTTGACCATCGGTTGGATGAACAAAACCCAGACTCTCTGCGTGCAGTGCAATACGGCGATAAGGCCAAGCTCGATGCGTTGCTAGATCCCGACGGTACCGAGGATCGCCCAAGATCGGATGCCCAAGATCGGCCATATGCACCCGAATCTGATTCCGACGACCGGTCTCGAGTCGCACTTCGACGAGCGTTGTGTCTTGCCAACGCTGACGTACCCGATAATGAGTGATTGCCAATTCACCCTTGGCAGGATCCTCGACCGAGTATCGGTTGAGATTTTCGTCGGTGGCTAAGTAATTTTGGATGGTTCCGGAATCATCCTCGACGAGTCCTGCAACGATCGCAATGTACTGACGATCCGGTTTTCGAGCCGCGAACTGATTTCTGATTTTTTCAGCGACTTCAAGACTCTTGGCCATCACCAAGACACCCGATACATCGCGATCCAATCGGTGGACGCAAAAGACCTTGGCCTTCTTGTCCTGTTGCTTGAGTCTCCTTTCGACCCGACCGACGAGCGTTTGCCCCTCGCGATATTGCGTTGGTACAGTCAGCAAATTCGATGGCTTGACGACCACACAAAGGTCTTGGTCATCGTAAAGGAATTCGATCGCATCTCGATTGCCAGAACTCTTGCGGGGTGAGGGTTGTGCGATCGGCATAGGAATCCGATCGATTTGAATCAAATCCCCCGGCTTTAGTTGAAGATTGGTTTTGCGACAAGGCTTGTGATTGACGGCCACACAATTGTTTTCAATGAGCCACATGCAGTGGCTCACTGGGATCCCGAGCAGGTTCCTCAGGACGCTTGCCAATTGCCTTGCTGGTGGCGGAATGTTGTTGGGGACTTGGATGGTTTCAATCGTCATGCCTCCAAGCATATCGCGTTTGGAGCATTTTGATCAGCCGTTTTGGCGAAAATGTCGACAGGTTGATCCCGCTCGATTGCAAACCCACAGCGCTAAATGTAGCTTGTTAATCTATGATGCAACCACTTAGAAACACCTACTTCCAAGCCCTGATTTTTGGTTTACTGGGATTCCTAACAAGTCCTCTTGGGCAAACTGCTCTTGGGCTTTGCCAAGAGCCGATCCCCGAGGATTCCCCCCGCATAACACCGCTTGTGAAAGTGATCCAGCAGATCGAACCGGCTGTCGTGGGACTCTTTACCCCAATCGGAAACAATCAAATCTCCTCGGGGAGTGGCACGATCATCCACTCTCTAGGTTATGTCCTAACGAACAATCACGTGCTGCCCGAACCCCAAGGCTTTGCACTTTTTTCGGACTCTAAGAAAGCTCGTTTCGAAGTTGTTTCGCGCTACCCCGAATTCGACTTGGCAATCGTGAAACTCATCGATGTAGCCACCCCACTTCCAACCATCCGGCTGGGTCGCTCGTCAGAAGTCATCAATGGAGAACCCATCGTCGTTGCCGGGAACCCTGGTGGCCGAGGCTTGGTCTTTACCGCCGGAATCGTCAGCGCCAAAGAGGTCTTAGAAGGTGGCCCCAATGCGATCGTTATGGCCAACTATGTCAACGACCGCCGCGAACGTCTCATCCAGTTCGATGCGGCCAGCAACAAAGGAAACTCCGGTGGCCCTCTGGTGAACATGGAAGGTGAAATCATCGGGATCGTCTCGGCAGTGATCGAAGGTGAGCAAAATATCGGTTTTGCAATCCCAATCGATCGCGCGGTTCGAATCGCTCAGCGAATGATCGAACCGGAATGGACTCACGCAAAAAACACCCGCATCGAACTTGAGCCCGATTCCAAACAGGCTATCGTACGCTCTGTTTCAACTCCAAAAACGGATTCACCCAAATCAGAAACCATCGAACCAGGAGACAAAATCCGATCGATCTTTGACGACCCAGTTCAAAGTTCGCTCGATTGGACACTTCTACTAGAAACGCACTTGCCAAAAAACGATTCGATCAAACTCAACATCGAACGAGCCGGTAAAACTATCCAGATCGACTGGCCTCTGGAGCCCGCCAGCGGACTCGAAACTGTTCAAGCAGAAACCACCAAAAACGGCATTCGGTACGAATTCTACGAAGGTCGGTTCAATGAAATGCCCGACTTCGACAAGCTTCAGCCGGTTCGAGGAGGCATGAGCGAGACACTCGATGTTTCGACCCTGTCGATGGGCCGCAACGATAATTTCGCTATCCGCTTCTTCGGACATGCAACCGTCGAAAACGAAGGACTCTATCGCATCGTAGTGGTCTCCGATGACGGCAGCAAACTCTATATCAACGACGAGTTGTTTATCGACAATGACGGCAACCATCCTGCGAAACCCTCCGGGCGGATCGTCCGACTCAAAAAAGGTCTCCTGCCAATCCGAGTCGAGTACTTCCAAGGTGATGGACTCAAATCCCTTTTCGTAATCATCGAACCGTGTCCCGATCGACGCATGATCAGCCTCAAGGACATGAAGTTTCTCCAAGGAGAACGCCTTAAGACGATTCCCTAGAGGAACAAAGAAGAGAATCCAAAGGAGCAGAGCCCAGCGGTGAACATTTCAAACTTTTTTGCATACGGAACACTCAAACACGATCAACTCCGAGCTTCGATGTGGCCCAAACGCCCCGTGAGTATCCAACCTGCTATCGCAACGGGCCAACTTTGGGATCTAGGTAGCTATCCGGGTCTTTGCGTAGGCAACGACCTGGTTCTCGGTGAACTTTGGACTTTCGATCCTGAAGATGTATTACCGACACTCGAAATTCTCGATGGCATCGAAGGCTACGACTCGGCAAGCGACCGTGGGCTATATCTGCGTAAAGTCATTGAAGTCCGATCCCATAGGGAGCAAACACAGGCGTTTGCTTACTTGATCCCTGACATCCGCAAGTGGCCAAATGCCCGCCGAATCCTCCCATGGTGCGATTCTCCTTGGGGTGATCAATCCGCACTGTGGCCCGATGCGCTTGCGCGTGTTCCCAAGCATGCATCGGACGAAGACTGACGATTACGGGATCGCCCGATCTTTGAAGGGTGTCGAGGACAGATAGACGCTAGGAAAGCCCCTTAGCAAGTGCAAGCTCTCGGAGGATGGCTTTCCAAGACCCGTTGCAACTGGTTCATCCTCTCCAAGCGATCGTGTCGCCACTGGCTACAAACCTCGCAAGTTCCCGCAAGCGTTTTCCAATCCCACAAATCAACCGTGTAGATGCACGATCGATTATCCACCTGCTGATTTTCCAGCGATCTTCCGAGCAAAGTATCAAAAGCGTTTTCGAGTTGGCTTGCCGTCGGCGGCTCCCACCCAATCTGGCTTGCAACATCCTCCACGAAGCCATTTCCACTTCGCGTAGGTATCAAGCTTACTCGCTGCGATCCCCAGGCAGCCGCTTGACGGCAACTCTTCAGCGCCCATTCAACAGACTCATCCAAGCGGGTACCGAGCGGTTGAAGCAGAACAAAAGACCGAACAAAGATTTCCTCGCCATTTAGGAATTCCACCGCTTTTTGAAATTGCTCGAGGGACATCGATTTATTGAGCCACTTCATCGCGTTTGGATCCATCGTTTCGAGCCCCATGGCAACTTCCAAAGGCACCTCGATCAGATCGCGAAATCGAAGAACTGAGTCTTGAGTTTTTTTAGAAGCCATCATGGAAGCGTGATTCTCGACAACCACCCTCCGAAACCCCTTACACAATTTCGCAATCGAATCGTACTCGTCGGGTGAGACATTCGCAGGATCGAAAAAATTCGATGCGTTGTATAGCTTGATCCACTCTGGATGCTTGGATCCCGGTATTTCCTTCGAAACCTGTTCGTGAAGAGTCTCGATCTGAACGGCGATCGAGCCGAGTGGAGTGTGGGATTCGCCGAGCGTGTATTTCCACAGATCGCACATCGAGCAAGTGAATCGGCATTCGGAACCAACAAGGAAATAGGTTCGACTGGAAACCAATCCGCCTTGGCCATCGGGCTCTTGCTCACTTGTCCAACCCATCGACTCGCCGGCTCTGCGTAGAGGCTTCGGTGGCCGCAGCCGACGGATTTTGCTGCTGAAGGATTCATCCATCGACAGGTTCCCAAGCATAACTTGCCAAGAAGACCGTCGCGGCAATCAGATCGGCAACCGTTCCTGGGTTCTTGCGGTGTCCATCCTCGCGAAGATACTCGTCAAACTGCCGCCAAGCCTTCTCAAAAGCTAGACTTGCATACCGACCGCTTTGAAGAACCTCATAGGCTCGAAACTGCACCTGTTTTCCGACGTCGATACCAGACTTGCGGACGATCAGACTATCGGGCCGCGATGCAAGGATTTCGATTTGAAGTTGGCGAATCGCATCGGTTCGTTTTGCATGTTGGCTTGCAAGCTCGATCAGACGCGACGTCCACTGGATGATTTGCTCGTATCCATTGGCGTATTGCAAAGCGACATCGTCCCAGCTTGACGCTTGCTCCATGGCTTGGAGGATCGATACCGGGGCTGCTTGTGAAATGTCCCTGGAATCGACTTTCCCTAACCCTCCCGGGTTTGCGATTCGGATCGCTTCGTAAATCCTCTGGCTATCCTCATATGTTGATTCATGGATAACCCCCAAGATGCACTTTTGGAACCGTTGCGGGTTCCAAACATAATCTTGAATGTTTCGCTGCTTTGCAAAACTAGGAAAGCTCGATTCGGAGCACAGAGTCAGGGGAACCATTAGCAGAATCGTGCCAAGACTCGTGTTGACCGAGACGGCTTGAGCCATCGCTTGGACACTTGCAAAAATGATTTCCCCAAGGCTATGGGTGTGCCACGATGCATCGATCGCTTGGCCGATCGCCTCGGATGCGACTTGAAAGTCCCGATAGGTCATATTGGAAAAGGATGCTTGCGGATGGACATTTCCCGCTTTGATCGATGAAGCCTCTTCCAAGATCGCACGGCAAACACGTTGGCCTACGGTCAAGGTTTCCATGCTAAGAAGATTCGCCTTGGTTGGGTTCCGAGGGGACTTGGACTAGAATTACAATCTGCAACATCAAACATTGGCGAGATTATAGTTTTCGTTTTTGAATTTAGGGTTCCTCGGAAATTATTGTGGCTTAGAATTTTTGTGATTGGTTCTATTCCTACTCGTACTCGTACTCGTACTCAATGGAATGGTACTCGTACTCGAAGGTAATCCTTGGGATGTCGTCGATCTACGGGCCAAAAAAGCGATGACCACACGCAGAGCATTTCTTCAAACCGCCGCAGCCAGCGGGGTTCTAAGCACTGGAATTCCTAGGTTTGCCCATGGCTGGGATAAGTTGACCATCAACCATGGTGCCGCGACGGTCCACCCGTTGGCCACACGCAGCGCTATGAGAATCCTGCAAAGCGGTGGAAACGCGATCGATGCGGCTATCTCCGCCGCCCTGGTTCTTGGCGTGGTCGATGGTCACAACTCGGGTATCGGAGGTGGTTGCTTAGTCCTGATCCGTACCGCAAAGGACCAAATCCTCGCGATCGACGGACGCGAAACCGCTGGACAATCCGCCCACGAGCAAATGTTCGTTCGCGATGGCAAGGCCGATCCAAAACTGAGCCAAAACGGACCGCTTGCTGCAGGCGTCCCGAGTCAAATCGCCGCCATGAAACAGATGCACACCGCAGCCGGACGACTGCCATGGAAAGACCTATTCGCCGATGCAAAGAAAGCTGCTTTTGACGGAGTGCTGGCCTCGAAGTCGATTGGCAGAACCATCGCAGCAGAAGCCGACGAACTTCGCAAATACCCCGCATCCAAGGAGATCTACTTCCATCCTGATGGATCTCCGATACGCGAAGGAGAATTGCTGGTTCAAAAGGATCTTGCAAGCACCCTTGGCAACCTCGCAGAGCAGGGAGCAGATTGGTTTTATCAAGGGCCATTCGCCCAAAGCTGCGAGAATTACCTCAAATCCATCGGAGGTATCCTCACTGCCGAGGACTTCCGATTGTACCAGCCCAAGCTGCGCACCCCGATACGAACAAAATACCGAAGTTACGAAGTGATCGGTTTTCCGCCACCAAGCTCCGGAGGCATTCACATCGCGCAGATGCTCATGATGCTCGAACCCTATCCAATCGGTGTTTGGATGCGATCTCGCGAAGATGCTTACTATCATCTGCTATGCGAAGTCATGAAGCGAGCCTTTGCCGACCGTGCTCACTGGCTCGGCGATAGCGATTTCGTGGATGTACCCGCAGGTCTCTTGGATCCGCAATACGCCCAAGACCGCATGGCCGATTTTTCGAGCGCAAGAGCTTCTTCAAACATCGACCATGGTTGGCCTAACGGTAGTTCCGAGCGAGAATTAAATTCGAGCGAACCTGCGCCTGGAGAAGATCGCAAACATACGACGCATTTGACCACCGCTGACGATGAAGGCAACTGGGTCGCCATGACCTGCACCGTCAATACCTCGTGGGGTTCGAAAGTGACCGTGCCGGGCACAGGCGTGATGCTCAACAACCAAATGGATGACTTCAGTATCTCGCCGGGAACTCCCAATGCATTCGGATTGATCGGTTCGCAATCCAACGCGGTCGCGCCCGGAAAGCGTCCTTTGTCGAGCATGAGCCCGACGATGGTCTTGGATCAGAGCCGACAACCGATCCTTACGGCCGGGGCAGCCGGTGGTCCCCGGATCATCAATGCGACCCTGCAGGTTCTTCTGCGAGTCCTCGACGGTGGTTGTAGCGTCGCCGAAGCCGTCGCGGCCCCTCGGGTGCACCATCAATGGCGCCCCGATCAATTGCTCTTCGAAGACCAAATCGGTGTTGGCACACCTTGGGAAATCACTCCTGCGATTCGCGATCGACTCACCGCTTTGGGACACCCTTTAAAAGCCTCGGGAGCTCTAGCCATCAGCCAAGCGATCCATCGGCAGAGCAACCGTCTCGAAGCGGCACACGATCCGCGAGCCCATGGTTCCTCCGAAGCTTAGGCCACGCACCTAGGAGTCTTCAAGTAGCCAATCACCAAGTCGCATCGCCAGCATCATGATCGTTGTTTGAGGGTTGCAACCCAGGATTTCGGGAAAGACCGATGCGTCACAGATCCGCAACCCTTCAATCCCCCGAAGCTTGAATCTCGGATCGACCGGGGCCCTCGGATCGATTCCCATCTGGCAAGTTCCACTGTAATGGTAAAGCGTCGTGGCAAAGCGTTCAAAATGGCTCGCAAGCGACTCCGAGGTGACTCGTTTTGGGCCCGGTGCGATTTCCTCTTCGAGAAGATCATTCCAAATGTCTCTATGGAAGAATTCACGGGTTAATTGAATCGCCTTGAAATAGGCCTGCTTGTCCCTGTTATCCGACAGATAACCCGGGTCGATACGCAACGGGATTGAACGCAGGTTGCACTCGCCTCCTTCGGTAGCGGGCAAGGGAATCATCGCTCCAGAACTGGTGGGTTTGCACTGAGTGATTCCGATGCTGACACAAGGGTAGGGGACTGGGATGTTGGGATAGGCTAAGTAGTGCGTTGGAGTGATGTGCCATTGAAAAGTTTCCTGCAGCGTATCCGTTGGAACGGTGAAGGCTCCGAGCTCTGCTAGATTCGAGGACATTGGGCCTTTGCCCTCTCGAACGTACCGCAATCGATCGTCTCGGGAAAAGGGTAGTGAAAAAGCTTGTCCGTTTCGAAGCCTAAAGACCAATGGGTAGACCAAGTGATCTTGCAAGCCTACGCCGATGCGTTCGACTCGGTGGGTGCATACCAAGCCCGCATCACCGAGCGAATCGCTGGGTCCAATGCCACTTTGAAAAAGGAGCCTCGGCGTTTGGATCGCACCGCAACAAAGGATGATTTGCTGATTAGCACGAAGTGCAATCTGCGTACCCTCGACATCTACTAAAAGACCTGTGACCCGATCCGACTCGATGACAAGCTTGGAGACAGTCGCGTCAGCCATCACATCGCAAATAAGCCTCTGTCGGATGCTTTGTCGTTTGCCGCCTGACTGCATACGAACATAGGGAGAGATCTTCCATCCTGGTGTTGCGAGTCCCTCTGAGGTGCCGACGCCTTGAGCAATCGCTCGCGCTAGAAGTGACGAGGTATTTGCATGGAGCTCTGGAGTTGTCCCCTGCCAGAGACTCCGTAAGCGATCAAAGGTTTTGAGGATCGAACCGATCGACCAATCCGATCCGCAGTGATGCTCCAACTGCTTCAAGCAAGCCAGAGCCGGTTCGATACGAATCATCGCATTGATCGCAGACGACCCGCCGATGGTTTTGCCCGAGGGCCAGGAGAATTTGCGATGAGCTAGATGGGGTTGAGGCGTTGTCTGATAGTTCCAGTCGATCCGTGTTGCGAAACTTCGCGGGTAAAGAGCAGGCGTATGCGAGAATCGGCCTTGATGAATCGATCCAGCTTCAAGAACCAGCACCCGTCCGACGTGCTGCAGTTGACTTGCCAACATCGAACCGGCTGGTCCAGAACCGACGATCAAATAATCGTAGTTGTTGCTCAGGGAACCGGGCGTAACAATGCGCATGGATTCGATTTGCAAGGGCTAGTATGCAAGGCCTAGTAGTCGAGGCTAGCACCACCATCGACATGGAGCCCTTGGCCGGTGATGAAACTGCTATCCTCGGTGGCAAGGAACAAGCACACGCGACCCATCTCCTGGACATCAGCCATACGACCGATGGGTTGCAAAGCGGCGATGCGTTGCAAGGCAGCTTCAGGATCCGATAAACTTGATGCCCACTGGCGCATCAGCGGTGTATCGACGTTGCTCGGAAGGATCGCATTGACCCGAACACCATAATCGGCGCACTCGAGTGCTAAAGACTTCGTGAAGGATAGCTGAGCACCTTTGCTGGCCGCATAAGCCGTCGAGTTGCGTTGCCCCAATGCGGCTGTCATCGAGCTAACATTGATGATTGTCCCTTTGGTTTTTTTCAAATGCTCCAGTGCGTAGTAGCACATCGAATAAGTGCTTAAAAAATTGACGCGGATGACGCTTAAGGCCTCTTCGGGCGTCATTTTATGGATCGGGGTATCGGGCGGATGGATTCCGGCGTTGTTGATCAAGCAATCGATTCGACCGTACCGCTGGACAACAGCATCGACGCTTGAAGCGATTTGCTTTTCGTCCGAGACATCGCAGGCGATCGCTAGGTGGTTTTCCCCAAGACTTGCGGCGGTTCGCTCTGCGGCGGCCAAGTCCCGATCGAGGATCGCCACGAGCCCCCCTTCTTGGGCAAAGACCCTCGAACAACCTTCACCGATACCCTTGGCTCCACCGGTGACAATGACAACTCTTTGCGAAAATCGCATGGAACGGACTCGATATAAAAATGGGGCCTGGAAGATTTGGACTTATTAAAGTATCTTTTGCGAGATATGCCAATCCAGGACACGCTTTACCCGCTTTTCAAGTCACGGACACTCATGACGATCGGCTCGGTCGCTCTTGCGATGGGGCTCTATTCGCTATTCCCAATCCTCAAAGAGTATACCACGTACGCCGATGTTGGCGACACACCGTCGGATCTGCATGCTGCTCTGTCCCTGGTGCTCGGATGGCTGTTGGTGTTTCGAACCAATGCGGCTTACGCGCGTTGGTGGGAAGCCCGTACGCTCTGGGGTAGTTTGATCAATTGCTCGCGAAACCTAGCGATCAAGATTCAGGAGTTTTTCCCTGATTTGAGCCCAGAGGAACGTCGATTCCTTTCAAGGCATCTGTCGGAGTTCCCCAAGGCTCTGACCGACCATCTTCGCAAACAGAAATACTCAGGACCTGCATTCCAAGGCGCAGTCCCAACGCATGTGCCGCTAGCGATTTCCCAAGACATCTACCGTTGGATCAATAATCGCCTGGTTAACAAACCTATGGATCGAGGGCTTTTGCGAGTCTTCGATTGCGAAGCTTCCAAGCTGATGGATATCTGCGGAGCTTGCGAACGAATCGCAAAAACGCCGATGGTTCGCTCATACAGGATATTCGCCAGACAATGTATTTTCCTTTTCCTTTTCACATTGCCCTGGGGGCTTGTCCAAGACTTCAAATGGTGGACGCTCCCATTGACGATTGTCATCTCCTACTTCATGGTAGGGATGGAAGTCGTTGCCGAGCATGTCGACGAGCCTTTCGGATTTGACGAAGACGACTTGGATCTCGAAGGCATGTCCGCAACCATCGCAAACTCCGTCGAAGAGATCTTTTATAATAGCCGAAGAGACTTAGGCGAACTCTCCCAAGAAAACCAGGAATAAGCAACATGGATATCATCTACCGTTTTGACCCGTATGCACCTCTAGAGCTCAAGCGACCCAAGAGCAACAAGGAGGCCTTGAAAACACTTCATCAAGGCAATTGCCGTTTCTACTCGATGGTCAATCACCTTCAAGAAGTCCAAGATGGCAAAAAGGTCGATTCGATGATCATGCCGATCACTCCAGTGCAGTTGGGAATACCAGTCGTCGGTGGGCTAGCTCAAATGCACTCTCCTTATGCAGCAGTGCTCGGATGTGCCGATGCACGCGTCCCGATCGAGCATATCTTCGACTGCTCATCGAATGATTTATTCGTCGTACGCGTCGCGGGTAATGTGCTCGGACTCGAATGCATCGGGAGCATCGACTATGCCGCAACGGCCCTGCGTGAGTCGCTCCAGAGCGTGATCGTTCTTGGACATACCAACTGCGGTGCCGTTGGGGCAGCCGTCAACGTCTACCTTTCTCCTTCGAGCTTTGCCGAAGTCGCCTTCAGCCATCCGGTTCGAACCATTATCGATCGGATCATGGTCTCTGTCAGAAGTGCGGCTGAGGCACTCGAAAAGGTTTATGGCCCGAAGATCGCGAAAAACAAGCAGTACAAGGACTGGCTGATCAATGCTTCGTGCTTCGTCAACAGCGCCTTTACGGCGTACGATCTACAGCGTGAAGTCAATGCGGTGACCAAGGGACTCGTTGTCTCCTATTCGGTCTACGATATGGCTTGGTCGACCGTCAATTCCACACCGATTCGCAATGCCGAGGAAGCCTACGATGCTCATGCCTTTGGGACAGCGCCCAAGAACCCCGAGAATCTTCAAGCGATTGCTATCGAGATCGCCGAGTGCATGGAACTCAAAAAATAGACTTCCTCGATCGGATCAAGGCTTACGCAGCCGAGGCTTTTTCTTGACTAGATCCTGATAGCCCTCGACCGAAAGCGATCCGCTGGCTTCGATTCGTTCGAGCTTGGGGATCGATGCAAGGACTTCTACCGAACGGTCGGTGACGTCGGTGTTGGTCAGCCAAAGTTGCTTCAAACTCGGATGCTTGGCCAATGCCTCAAGACCTGCATCGGTCACTCTGCAGCCACTCAAATCGAGTTCGGTAAGGTTCTTCATCGAGGCGATGGCCTGCATCGATGCATCGGTGATTTTCGTCGACTCGACATTCAATCGTTGGATCTCCCAGGGATTCTCGCCGGCCTGTGTAAAGAGTGAATCGTCGACTTGGGTGAATCCAAGATCGAGCCATGCAAGTTTCCTTAGGCCTAGCGGCCAACTCAGGAGAGCACGGCTTTGGATCGCAGAACGGGTTAGTACGATTTCATTACGGCGCAAGAAACCTGGCCGCTTTCTGTAATTTTCGTTCGGATCGATTGGTGGGTTGCTACCAGTAAGCAGGTACTGATCGTACGCGGTCCGCAGCGTATCATCATCAGCAAGGGCATTTGCGGCACTAGTACCATCACCCCGGTAGACACTCTGCAAATAGGTCAAAAACTTTTCTCGCGATGCAGAATCCGAATCGAGCCAAAAGTGGGCAAGACCACAAGCTTGGGAATACCAAGCGGCAACATCGGGGTCGGCCCTGAGCTTCCTTCCATCGGCTTTTGAAAATTCATCCCATGGGATCCAGTACTGATCTCGCAAGCGGCGAAATCGTCCCGCTTGAACTCGAGGCGCATCCCATCCGCCGATTTCGATGACTCTAAGACCTCCGACGTATTCCTCGGACCAAGACTCCATGTAAAGCGCGACGGCTTCGAGAGCCCAAGCTCCTGGGTCGGAGTCGGCGTCGAATCGGGAGTCTTCGGTCGATGTTGCATCAAAAAATTGATGGGTCAGTTCGTGAACGAGGGTCGGGAAGGATTTCGGTCCATCCCAGTAAAAGAAAGCCATCCGATGTTCAGGGCTGTAGTAGCCAGTCGAAATCGAGATACGAGGTTCGATGGCTTTCAGGGCGCGCACATAGGCCTCTTTGTTGCGAAGCAGAACCACTCGGAAGGCTTGGGTCTGCTGAGCGGGAAATGCAAATCTTTCCGCGAAAAGCGACTGCCAGATGCTGAAAATCACTTCGCATGCTTGAGCCACTTCGGCGGTTACTTTTTCGCCTGCTTGTGAAGCGATCGCAAAATGGGTACTGCGTGCGGATTGATAAGTTCCGGGCCCCCAGCCTAGCAATGGAAAGTTTGCTGCGGAACGTTTTACTTCAATGGTATCTTCGGCGTTTGGATTGGAATTGCGAACGTTCTTCTCATCGGTATTGAGGATCGTTAGCAGGGCCTGGTTGCGATCAAGCAGTTGTGCGTTGGGAGTGGCCTCGATACTTGATGGACTAGAAGCTTGACTTTCGATGATTGACTCAAGATCGCCGAGTAGTCCTGCGGACTGGAGGGCAGATCGAAGTCGCTCGCGTCTGAGTTGGCTTCGAGAGGAAGTGTCCGCGATAAAGAAGCGATTTGAAGTCGGGGGGGTAGGCTGAAGAACGAGTTCCAGGAGTTCCGCGAGGCGCTGGGGTGATGGGAGATCAGCCAGCGATGAATCAGCTTGCAGAGAAGGTCTGTTAGGCTCGGTAGTGCTCGATTCGAATTTTTCGATCGAGCGAAGTTTCGACAACAAGGCTTGGACTAGTTGATCGTCTGCTTGCCCGAGAACTGTAGACTGCAAAGTTGTCAGACTACAGGCAAGTGCCACGAGCAAGCAGAGATTGGCGAGCCATACGTAGGACTTAGGGGTCACCGTAGGATTAGCGAGGTTTGCGCCAAGGTCGGTAGTAGCCGTATTTTTCCAGGGCAAGGTAAACTTCTTCAAGGGTTTTATCGCCGAAATTTGCGATGCTCAGGAGGGTTTCTGGGCTCGCTTGGAGCAATTGGCGGACAGTGAAGATACCTTTTTCTTCCAAGCAGTTGGTCGTACGGACTTGGAGGCCGATTTCGGCCGTGCTTAGATCGAGGTTCTCTTGCAGTTGTCGAGCTTTCTCTTCGGCTTGGCTAATAGGGATACGGGTCATGGGATTACCTCCGTGTAGAGACGCGATAGTGAAACAGGGGGACAGTGTTGGGCTCCAACCCGGTCGGTAGTTTAGCGAAGCGAGCGTCGAGGTCCAAGCATTTGGAAAAGAGTTTTCCAATTTTTTGCTGATCTAGTTTTTGCTAGCAAAAACTGTCTGATCAGCCCCGAAGGGGCTTCATGGGATAGCCCAGGGCAACGCACCAGGGGCGATGCCCCTGGCTATGTTGAATATGGCCGTTGGCCAAATAGACCAATCATTACGTTCATCGTCCAATTGCGCACGTCGGTCTTTTCGCCAAAGGCGATACTCATCATAGCCTGGGGCAACGCCCCAGGTATGCCCGTCCGATCCGTCTGATCAATCCGCTTGGATTTTATACGTGGTTCGAATCGGGAAAGGGCCAGAACTTATATCGATCGGCAGCTTGAATTTCAGGACTCCAGTGCCCGGCTCCTTTTGCTCATACTCGAATAGCGTGGACAATGGGTCTCCATTGAGTTTCGCAACGATCACTCCTTGAATCTCCGCAGGCATCTGCAATCGAGAGAGCAAGTCCTTCGGCACCTGGATCTGCCCCCCTTGCTCTTGGATTGCTTGGAGCAATGCCACCCGCACTGCGAGCGTAAAATATCTCAGCGCACCCCCAAGATCATTTTGCCGATCGACGACAAAATTAGCCCCGAAGTTATTTCGGTACAAATACTCTTCAAAGGCCGCTTCCATGATGCTTGGAAATGCCCGACCACCACCAAACTGGTTGCTGAAAACTGAGAACAGGTTCGCTCTTCGAAGGTCAAGATCGCCACTAACGGAATCGATGAAACTGCTTGCCATGGCCGTGTTTTTCGCTACACGCTCAAGGGACTCCGTAACGATCTTTGCATCGATGAGTTTTTCGTCTAGACCTCGATGCAATAAACATTCCAAGGTGTAGAGTTCGTTGCCACGATTGGGATTTCCAAAGTGGTTGGTTAATCGATGGTAACCCTCCAACGCCTTGACAAATCGCTCTTTGTCTTTGGATGCTACGCAATTGGCAATGTCCCATAAGACCAATTGGCGAAGTCGATACAAATCCTCATACCCAATTCTTGAAACCAACCAAGCATCGTCGAAGGGCTGGGAAACCAAATCGTAAGTCGCGTCTAAAAGTGGCCGATTGGCCAGGGTAAATCGAGCTAAACCCACCGGAAATTGAAACCAAACGACATTCGCATCAAAACTCCCCTCCTGCACAATATCGGCTTCTGCGGATGCGGCATGGAGTACCTGTGGCATTTCCTCGGCGAGTACCGTTTGCTGGGCCGCAATGTAAGGATCCTTGATCTGTGCTAGGACTCCTTCCCATCTGCGGATCGCATCGGAATTATTGGTGCTTGCTTCGATGACCTGACTTGGTTGGCCGGTCGGATTCGGCGGTAGCCCCAACCGAGTCTCTACCAAACGCAGCCGCCGCATCTGCTCACGGTGAATCGCGATTTCGCGAGCAAGCAATTGATTCGCAAGGTATCCAAGAACAACGACCGCAAGGCAGCTTGCAACCATGGCTGCAATCAACCACTTGGGAAACGCGTTTTTTTGGGTGTTACTCATTGGCCATTTACCTCCGTCAGTAGTTTTTTAGCCAGGACTTCCCACTCACCTCGCCACGTTCCAGCGGGGGATAAAGAAGGGTAATGACTCAACACAATGAATCGCCCATCGGCTGGAGTGTGACTTGCATAAGCGTTTCTCGAATCAATTAGCTCACGATGAGCAGCGGCTTGCTGGCTACCGGTGGGTAACTCCAAGAGCCTCCACAAGTCTGCGACATACAAATCGCGACCTCTGAGCACTCCCATACTCGATGGTATCGAGGGCGATTGATTTCTTCGATCCATGCCAACGAAATACTGCGTTGGATAACCATCTAGACCAAAATAGAGATCAGGACGATTCGTATGTAAGTTTTGCTTAGGTTCCCACCAAGCCGTCGCAAGCGCTACCCGTCTAGACTCATCTCGGGCTTGATCGTCACCCAGGAGTCTCGCCACGGATTCGTACGCTTCATCTCCCATCCACTCTCGCGCCTTGGAGTGCTTGCAGTGGCCCAAGGCCGACAGCTCAATTTGCTCGGCAATATCACAGAGACGCAATCGTCTCGTCGCCCTCAACCCCGTAACCACTTTAGGGAGATCTGCCATCGCATCGCGGTATTTGCGTAGCGACACCTCCATGTCCATTTTGGAATCGACTTGCGAGCTCATGAGGCTATTTTGAAGGCTCGCGAGCTGTGCAAGATAAATCTTAAGCAAGTCCGTAGGATCGCCATTGGCTAGCAAGTACTCAGGATCCACAACTTGTCCGAGCACTTGACCTTGTTGGTACTCCCGAATTTCCTCGTTGCGACTAAGCACCAACGGAATAGCATCTTGGTCGATTTTATCAATCGAAGTCAGATAGTTGCTGCTCAGATACTTTTGCATGCGTTGGGACGATGGAGCTTTCATCGCAAGTTGCTGAAGATTCGCACGAACATCCGAGGGCATCGTGGGCAGATTCCAGATCTTCCAAAGCCCAGGAATCAGCGGAATCAACATGGCTGCAAGTGAGAATAGGCTATGTTGCAAGTAGAACTTCCAATCGATCCGCCGCTCCATCCACGGCTTCATCATCCACCAAGTCGAGAATGCAGTGATCGCGAAGGATGCAATCAGCAGCCACCAAGGTGCCTCCATCGCGACGACCGTGAAGATGCAATAGGCGAGGTTCGTCAAAAGCACCGCTGGCAATACGATCGCCGAAAGAATTGGACTCTTGATGAACTGCGAAACCCATTGGCCGACGATGTAGGCTGCCAAACAAACGCCAAGGACCGCCGCAGTATCGATGAAGATCCACGGAGAGTTCATCCAAGGTGCCAATCGAAGCGATAAGTATCTGGCGATTGCCAATACCAACACGATCGTGACCGGAATCCAATGACGCGTTAGCCAAAGCAGCGTCGGAGACACCCCTCGATCGGCGTAGAAGCGGACTCGCTGCTGAATTCCATCGGATTGAAAGGCAAGAACCCCCAGCAATCCAGATAAGAACCCGAGCGGAAAAAGAACCTTGAGGATCCAATCTTCGTCGATCGGATCCGTACTGCCCTTGATGTCGCAGCCCGAACCGATTCCTAATACGATCAGGGATAACAATCCAATGAGGGACCACCAAATCCCATTTTGCCGGATCATCTGCCATAGCATTCCGCTAAGTGGTGTGACGCTCGGCCAGAGCGACCAAGCCTCTGCTAATCGTGCTTCGGATAGAGCCCCCCCTGCTGTGGCTTGGCCGAAGATCGCAGGAGACCAGACCGCAGCACCCGAGGCTTGCGATGGAGCAGCTAATGCTGAAAGCGCCTTTTGGCTGACTCGCCATCCATAAACAAGTGCAACGATACTGCCGATCGTTAACCCCACCAAGTAGACACCCGAATCGAGAAAACTCTGACGCGCTAAACCAAAGCCCCTGCCATCGAGCCATTTGCTGATTCCATAGGATGGCAACCATATCGCAAGAGCAGCCGGGATGAGCAATACCAGGGAGAGAATCTGGGACTCAAATCTCCATGCGAAAGCCAAACCTGCCAAGCATAGAAACACAGACACCATCAAATAGTCGGGTAGCAACCATCCATTGGTTTCGTTTCTCGAATTGAAAAAGGCTCCGACGACAGACAACGGAGCTCCAAGTGCCGTCGCGAAAAGCGCCCAGGCAGTCAAAGCGATCAACCATACCACGGCCAAGCTAACCAATGCGACAACCAGTTTATTCCATGCGATATGCTTTGCACCGACGGGCAAAGTTCGCATCCACAGCATGGAACGCGATTCCTTCTCGGTGCCCACCAGCAGGATCCCTACACCCGTCGCGTACATCATGGGCATCGAAAGAAACAGAAACCAAAACCCATTGTCATAACGGAGACCTTTGGTGGAACTGAAAGATGCCGTAATGAGGATGAGCAACAGAATCCCAAACCCCATCCCGAGAACCATCAGCATCAGCGGCATGACTTGCCGAACCTCTTTCCAAAGCAAGGCCCTGGTCCAAGACGCTTGATTGGATATCGATGCAGTCGCTTGACTACTCATGATCTTCCAGCCTCCATCTTTGTTGGATTGCTCGCTTCAGAGACCCGTTTGTAAATGCTGTCACCTCGGGTGCAGGCAACGAAAAGCTCTTCAAGACTCGCACTTCGGGATTGGGTACCCAGAACCCCAGTTGCCTGTCGCCAGTAAGCGGCCGCTTCATCACCGTCACCTTGGACAATCAACTGCTTTTGCCTGCCTTCGGTGATCTCCGCAAGAATCCGGCTCGGCTCGGGCAAATCACCAAGTGCGATCAGTGGATCACTTAGCGACACCGTCACCAACGCGATCGATTCCTTAAGATCAGCCAATGGGCCGACGAGTTGGACTTTGCCTTTGTGCAAGATCGCGATCGTATCGGCGACGCGTTCGATCTCGGAAATCTGGTGGCTCGATAGAAAAACCGTTCGCCCAGTGGCCGCCACACTGATCATGCTTTCAAGAAACTCTCTTCGGACGATGGGATCCAAGCCCGAGGTTGGCTCATCGAGGATCAGCAGTTCTGGATCGTGTGCCAAGGCCAGTGACAATGCCACCTTGGACCGCTGGCCTTTGCTCAGTTGCTTGATCTTGCGCCCCGCCGGCAAATCGTAGCGAGCGATGAAGTCTTGATAGCGTTCTTTGAAACCGTCGGGATAGAATGACGAAGCAAACCAGCCGATTTCGCCGATGGTCATCCAATCGTAAAGGGCTGGGGAGTCCGAGACGTATCCGATGCGTTTGCGAAGCTCGAGGGCTTGGTCGGATACCGTCGGATCGAGTCCAAGGATCGAGCAAGTTCCCTTGGATGGTCTTTGGAAGCCCGTCATGATTTTGATGAGAGTTGTTTTTCCAGCTCCGTTCTCACCGAGGATCGCCATGACCGTCCCAGGGGCAACCGACAGATCGATTCCTCTCAAGGCATCGCAGCCTCGGTAATGCATTTCAATTCCGTTGATCTTGATCGCATCGTTCATAAGAGAGTCCTCCGATGGATGGTAATTCCGATTGTTGTATGGATGATGGGGCACTTAGGCAGGCTCTGATTCTTCGACAGCAGAGCCGACAGGAGAAGCGACGGTCGCGACGTTGCCATCGAGCAGACCGAGCTGATCGAGCATCAGTCGCCGGACTTCTTTGGTCGAGAGTCCACCGTGGAGAGCTTCGCTGATGGCCGATCGAAGGCGTTCTTCGAGGAGTCTTCGGCGAGCTTGGTTGCACTGTGCGACGGCTTCGGAGCGTATCGCTAGGCCTCGGCCTCGGAGCGATTCGCAGATGCCATCGGACTGGAGAATTTGGAAGGCTTTGGCAACCGTGTTTGGGTTGATAGCCAATTGAACGCTCAGCGTTCGGACGCTGGGGAGTAGTTGGCCTGGGATCAGCACCCCATCGGCCACGGCGAACTTGACCTGCCGAACGATTTGTTCGTAGATCGCGATGCCATTGCTCGGATCGATCGAGAAAAACATGGGAAACCACCCGCTGCTAGAGTACGCTACTAGTGCACTAGCTAAGTATTACACCAGATCGGTCTCGGATCAATAGAGATTGGAGTATTTCCAGGGGAAAATCAAAAAACCTGTAAACCCGGAAGATTGAGGGTGTTTGCAGCCGCCAAACGAAGGATCATGTATTTTACACACCAACATTGACGTACACCAAAAGCGACGTACAATACATGGGATATTTTTATCCATCAAAAAAGGTGTACACCATGACTGCTGACTTCTACACAGGTTCGATTGTGCCACCCGAGGACCTTTGGTTTCGCGATGAATTCATCGAGCAACTCTGGGAAAAACTCCATACGGAACATGTTCTGCTGACAGCCCCCAGGCGGACAGGCAAAACCAGCGTGATGAACCATTTGCGGGAACGGCCCCAGTCTGGTCGACTCGTCGTGTTTCAGAACGTGCAGGACTTCAAACACCCAGCCGATCTGTTTCAAACCATCATCGAGAACTTCTACGAACAACACCCAGACTTCTTGCGTGACCTTGCCGGCAAAAGCTGGGAGGTGCTCAAGGGCCTTGCATGGTCGGCGACCGGCAAGGTTAAGGAAATTGAAACCGGAGGTGTAAAGATCGTTCTTCGGGAAAACGACCCTGACTGGAAAGCTAATTGGAAAACTCATGCCGAAGAGCTTTTGAATCGCATCCGCAAGAGTAAGAAACCCGTTCTGATCATCGTTGATGAACTGCCGGACATGCTCTTGAATATGAAAATCGATCAACCGCAGGACGCCAGGGACTTCATGGCATGGTTCCGCAAGCAACGAGAAACTCCACCCCCTCAACAAGACAATATCCGGTGGCTTGTCGGTGGCTCGATCAACCTCGCCGGAACTCTAGATGACCTAGGCGGTATTGATTTGATCAACAACCTGTCGACCGAAAAGTTACCCATCCTGACTCCCGAACAAGTTCGCGAGTTTGTCGCCAAAATGCTCTCGGGCAAAGGCATCAAGTTCCATCCGGATGTCCCATCCTTAGTCGAACAGAAACTCGGAAGACCAATCCCGCTATTCCTACAGATGGCTACCCAAGAGCTTTACCGAGCCGGTAAACAATCAAAAGAAGAAATCACCGCGACACGCGTCGAAAAGGTCTTTCTTTCCCTGATCACTGGAATCGGTGCCCAAGACAAACTTCAGCATTACCATTCTCGCATTCAAAAATATTACCCTGAGCCTAGGGCATCTTTGGCTCACAAGATCTTAAACTCGCTGAGCAAAAGTAAGACCAATGGTCTGACAAGGAATGCACTTAAGACCATTTGTGAACAAGAAATCGGTACGCAATCTCATTCGTTCCAACGGGATTTGCTGTTCAATAAGATCATGCACGATTTGATGAACGACTTCTACATCGGCGAGATCAAGAAGGATCGTTTCGATTTCGAAAGTGGCCTTATGAAAGCGTGGTGGAAGAAATACTATGGCTAAAAAAACTCCTACACCCAAGCCGCAGGACACACCACAACACTCCTATCTGGGCTTGTTTCGAGCCGGGATGACATCCCCGGAGCACCGCCGCTTTATTACCGTAGCGCGTGAAGCGAAACTACAAGATGCTCTCGAGCACCTTCGAAAGTCGTCGAAGCGGAATTCGAAACACCACTTCCTGTACATCGGAAGTCGGGGTACCGGCAAAACCCATTTTCTCTCGCTCATCGAAGATGAAATACAAAGAGACGACCTACTGCGAACGCAATTCGTCGTCGTCCGATTCCCAGAGGAGTCAAGCCGGATACTTTCGTTTGCAGACTTTCTTTTGAGAGTATGCGAAGCATTGGCAAACCAGTTGCCCACCGAGAAAAACTGGGAAACCCTCTATCAAAAACTTGAGACCGTACAAGACGATGCCACGATTATCGACTCGTTGGTTCCAGCGATTCGCAAGGCCAATCAGTCGACCAAGCGAACCTTGCTCATCATGCTTGAAAACGTTCATGATGTTTTCGAAAAGCAAATGAAAGAGCGAATGGACGTCGGTGCACTGCGCAAGTTTTTCATGGGCGATAACGGTTGCCAATTGCTCGCGACGGCTCCCATTCATTTCGAAGGCATTTCCAGTGTCGATGAACCGTTCTTTGACTTTTTCGACGTTCAGGTGCTCGATGCCCTGACCAAGGAGGAGGCAATTGAACTGATTCGAAAGAACCTCGAGTGGGAACAACGCGCAAACCTACTTGAGGATTTCAAATCCCTGCGGCCCAAACTGGCCGCTCTCCACGACATGACAGCCGGCAATCCGCGTTTAACCCACATGCTCTATGAATTGATCGTCCATGACTCGGTGGTCGCCGTAGGCGAACAGTTCAAAAAGTTGCTCGATCGCGTTACACCCTTTTATCAAGATCGACTCAGAGATTTAGCACCGCGCGAACGAGCCCTGCTTGAAACCCTTGCTCTGATGCGTGACGAGAGCGAACCGAAAACCCCCAAAAGGATCTCTGAAAAACTGCGAATCAGCGAACAACAAACCTCCTCGCTGCTCAAACGGATGTCTCAAAGCGGATACGTTAAAAGCTTTCAAAACCCTAAGGATAAAAGGTCCCGCATTTACTCGATAAACGAAGGTTTCTTCGATCTTTGGCTTGCGATGAACCTCTCTCGAAAATTCCGAAAACGATTACCGATCCTCGTCGAATGCTTAGCCAAATTCTATCCAAAGCAAGAGGAACGAGACGCAAAGAGGCTTCAGTACCGCAAAGACTTCTCAAACCCCAATGCTCAGTCAGGCTTGGAGTTGCTCTCTGATATCGGTACACCACCGGAACGCATACGTGCCAAACTCGATTTGGCATCACGTTATGCCCAAGCCAGCAATCCTAGCGGGCAAGCCGAGTTGATCGCCGAGATTCGCTCAGAGTCTCTTGATCCGATGGGACGCTGGATCGTAGGTTGGGCGTTTTCACAAGAAGAGCCGTTGGATTACCTCGGCGAAATTGAGCAACTGATTGAACTATGGTCGTTGCACCGTAGCGGAGATTTAGAAGCGTTCATGGAACAGTTTGCCGCCATGAGCTCTGAACTCAACTACAAGAATTATTCCGCGGCAAAGATCTCGTTTCTGCGAGATCATATCCCCTTGCTAAACGATCCAAAAGAGCGGGTCCATATGCGACTTCGCCTCGCATCGCTGCTGGAGGAAAAGACTCTATGGAGCGAAGCCGAATTGCAGATCCGCCAAGCCCTCAATGAAGCAGAATGCGCCAATCTTCAAGAATGGGAATCGAACGCGCTTAACAACCTTGCTCATTTGTTTCATGCTACCAACCGGCTAGGTGAGGCCGAGCCGCTGATACGTCGGGCGCTTGCCATCGACGAGCAGTCCTACGGTGACCAGCACCCCAATGTAGCGCTTCGACTCAACAACCTAGCTCATTTGCTCAAGGCCACCAACCGGCTAGCCGAGGCCGAGCCGCTGATGCGTCGTGCGCTTGCCATCGACGAGAAGTCCTATGGCGACCGGCACCCCAATGTAGCGATTCGACTCAACAACCTAGCTCAATTGCTTCAAGACACCAACCGGCTAGCCGAGGCCGAGCCATTGATGCGCCGGGCGCTTGCCATCGGCGAACGGCTCTACGGTCCCGAGCACCCGAATATAGCGACTTCACTCAACAACCTAGCTCTTTTGCTTAAGGCCACCAACCGGTTAGCCGAGGCCGAGCCGTTGATAAGTCGGGCGCTTGCCATCGACGAGCAGTCCTTCGGTGACCAGCACCCCAATGTAGCTAGAGACCTCAACAACCTAGCTTTATTGCTTAAGGCCACCAACCGACTAGCCGAGGCCGAGCCGCTTGCTTGGAGAGCCGTAGCGATCCTTTCTTCCTTCGGTAAGAAAAACGGTCATGAGCACCCGAACATGCAGATGGTGTTGGGGAACTATAAACAATTGCTGGTTGCTCAAGGGTGTTCGGAAAAGGATGCACAAGCGAAGGTGAAGACCAAGCTGAAACAACTGCACTCGTGATACTGACGAAACGGGCTCGGAGGCCCGTTTTACGATGGGAGAACAAGAACGCTCTTTGGTACGTTCCGCGGTTGAGGGGCTTATGCTGGATCGGTTATCTGTGAGTCGGAAGCTTTGGAATCAATCCTCAGCCATGAAGCTCCAACCGCTGCACGTACCCTACGACTACGACTATGACCCTGTGGCAATGAGCTCTGGTACCAACTTGCCGTGCACGTCGGTCAATCGGAAATCTCGCCCCTGATACCGATACGTAAGCTTCTCATGGTCGATCCCCAAACAATGCAAAAGCGTTGCATGGAAATCATGGATATGGACCGCACCCTCGGTGATGTTGTATCCATAATCGTCCGTCTGGCCAACGACGGCCCCAGGACGGAATCCTCCCCCAGCCATCCACATCGAAAAACACCTCCCGTGATGGTCGCGTCCATAGTCGTCCTGCAACGAACCTTGACTATAAACCGTGCGACCAAACTCCCCTCCCCAAATGACCATCGTCTCGTCTAACAAACCTCGTTGCTTGAGATCCTTGACCAACGCAGCTTGCGGCTGATCGATGTCCCGACATTGCTTGGGGATGTTCGACGGCAAACTGCCATGATTGTCCCAACCCCGATGGTACAACTGCACAAACCGAACCCCACGCTCGACCATCCTTCGAGCCATCAAACAATTCGCGGCATAACTACCGGGCTTCTTGACCTCCGGTCCATACATCTCCAAAACCGACTCGGGTTCGTCAGAGATATCGGTCAAGTCAGGAACCGACATCTGCATCTTGAAAGCCATCTCATACTGGTCGATCCTCGAACTGATCTCTGGGTCTTGCTCCCTCTGATACTCGAGCTCATTGAGCTTTGCGATTTGGTCTAGCATCCCCCGACGCAAACCTCTGCGCATCCCAGGCGGATCGCTCAAATACAAAACCGGCTCACTGCCACTTCGAAATTTCACCCCCTGATGGCTCGATGGCAAAAATCCACTTCCCCAAAGCCGATCCAAAAGCCCCTGATTCGCATCGTTCCCACTCCCATGCGAGATCATCACGACAAACGCAGGTAAGTCTTGGGCTTCGCTTCCAAGTCCATAACTGAGCCAAGCTCCGAGCGAGGGTCGTCCAGGCTGCTGGGATCCGGTCTGCATGAAAGTAATCGCAGGATCGTGATTGATCGCTTCGGTATTCATCGATCGAACGACGCACAATTCATCGGTGATCGATGCGGTATGAGGAAGCAGCTCACTGTACCAAGCCCCATTGCTGCCGTATTGCTGAAACTTGAACTTGGGTGCCACGACCGGAAAACTCTTTTGGCCCGAAGTCATCCCGGTAAGCCGTTGGCCGTTGCGAATACTATCGGGCAACTCGCTCCCATGAAGTTCCTTGAGCTTGGGCTTGTAATCCATGAGCTCTAATTGCGATGGCCCACCGGATTGAAATAGATAGATCACCCGTTTGGCCATCGGTGCAAAGTGAGGCTCTTGAGTTGCCGCGATGGCTCGCGAAGAACCACCGAGCAATTGCCCAAGTGCAGCCCCACCGAGCGCTGAATGTTTCAAAAAACCACGCCGATGGGATATCGATTGGTCGATGAAGCTCTTGTCCATAATCAGTATTTGGTAATGGTTTCATCGAGGTTCAGAATCGCACTGCATACGACGCTCCAAACCGCCAGATCAAGTTTTGATATCTCCGCAGAAACTCCAAGAGTTCCAACGCTCAAGTAGGCATCGACCCTCGCGGTATCCTCGCCAAAGTCAATGCGGGCCAGTTCGAGGAGTTCCTTCATGGCTGGAATCTCTTCAGGACGGATCTCCCTAGCAAGGGCTTTGCGATAGGCGTAGTTAAGCCTAGCGAGTTCATCGTTTCCACCTGCCTTGAGCACATCGGTTGCAAACGACCGAGCCGCTTCGATGTAAGTCGGATCGTTTAGCAGAACAAGTGCCTGCAGCGGGGTATTGGTTCGAGATCGCCTTGCAACGCAAACCTCTCGGTTAGGAGCATCGAAACTGACCATCGCCGGCGGTGGGCACGTCCGCTTCCAGAAGGTGTACATGCTTCTCCGGAAGAGTCCTTCACCTGTATCGGCAACATACTTGCCTCGCCTCTCGACGGTAACGTCTTCCCATAGACCAGCAGGTTGATACGGTTTGACGCTTGGCCCACCGACTTTACGAACCAGCAGCCCACCGATCGCAAGGGCATTGTCTCGGATCGCTTCGGCCGAGAGCCGATGCCTTGGACCTCGTGCAAAAAACCGATTCTCGGGATCTTTGAGTTTAAGCTCCTGGGTCATGCGCGATGCTTGCCGATAGGTTTGGCTGAGCACAATCTGCTTGAGCATCGCTCGAACATCCCAACGGCTTTCGATGAACTTGAGGGCAAGCATATCGAGCAATTCCGGATTCGATGGGTACTCACCCGATCCACCAAAATCTTCGCTCGTTCGAACGATTCCGACTCCAAAACACTGCTCCCAAAGTCGATTCACCGCGACTCGGGCAGTAAGTGGGTTCTTCGGATGGGTCAGCCACTGGGCTAACTCCAATCGATTCGTTGGATGCTCGATCCCCTCGATCCGAAGCGACTCAGGAATCCCCGGTAGGACTTTGGTCGTCGGTTGATCGTACTGACCCCGCTTGAGGATAAAGGTTTCGCGGGGAGGGTTCATCTCTCGCAGGACCATCACCGCCGGGGCCGCTTGATCAACACCCGCGATTTTCTTTTCCAGTTCGACTACTTGCGATTGAAGCTTACCATGCTCGGGATCGATTTTTTCGCGAGTCCAACTCTTGGCCTGATTGCGTTGATCCTCACTGAACTGATCCCAGTTCTTTCGCACCCAAGCCAGATTCGACTCAGGGGCTTGCAACTGAGCCAATCGCTCGACATCCTTGGCTGATAGAACCCCATCGAAGATACGCAGTTCGTCGATGGAACCGGTAAATGGCAATGACTTCTCGCGCAGTCCCAAGTGAAAGGGCTTCTCGGTATCCAAGCTGCCTGTGAGATTGTTGTTGGGAACATCGAACTTGACGGGTTTGCCGTCGATGTAAAGATTCGCTCCAGCCGCTTTTTTCGATCCATCGTAAGTGAGTGTCAGATGATGCCATTGGTTTGGAGCGATCGTTTGTTGTGAACTGATCTTGATCGCATTGTTAGGCCAAGTGTCGACGAGATGAACCTCGATCTTTCCGTTGACTAGCAACATATCGTAACCTCGGTGGTTCATCCCTTCGTCCATCCGAGACAATATCGCCATGCTCCCAAGACTAGGGACATTGACCCAGACGCTGATCGAAAAAGGCCGATCCGATCGGAGCTTGCCGATTTGCTTGGATGCCAAAAACCGTCCATTTTCGAAAGTAGCAGCGGTACCTTGTTTGCCAGCAGCAAAGACGAGCAGATCGGGTTGTTCCCACATCTGCGGATTGGCTGAAGCATTGGACTGCTCGAAATCGATGTGATCCTTTTGGGAGATACCAAGTGTTTCTTCGATGGACTTATCGGAGGTGGCAGCAACCCAAGCGGTCCACGTTTGCTGGATCTGTTGCTCCTTGGCTTGCAATTGGCCTTGGATCTTTTCTAGTTCGACAGCAAGTTGCTTCTTGGATTCGATTTGCTCGGTGGTCGGAACACGTACAAAAGGCTCTGCACCGACGAAGTTGCTGTAGCTGGCTTGCTTTTCTTCTAAGTTGTTGACCAATGAAAAGAATCGGTAGTATTCGGCTTGGGTGATCGGATCGATCTTGTGATCGTGGCAGCGGGCACACTGCATGGAGAGTCCAAGAAAAACCGTCGCGACGGTGTGGACTCGGTCGGCCACGTATTCGACTCTGTACTCCTCTTGGATGATCCCGCCTTCGGTGTTATGTCCTTGATTGCGCAGAAAGCCCGTGGCGACTTGCTGTTGCAAGCTGGCATTAGGAAGCAGATCCCCTGCGAGTTGCTCGGTGAGAAACTGGTCGTAAGGCATGTTCTGGCGATAGGCGTTGATCACCCAATCACGCCACGGCCACATTTGACGATCCTCGTCGTTGTTGTAACCGTTGGTGTCTGCATAGCGAGACAGATCGAGCCATTGGAAGGCCATGCGTTCGGCGTAGGCATCGCTTTGGAGCAAACGATCCACGGCTTTCTCGTAAGCATTTCCTGAAGAGTCCTTCAAGAACGCATCGAGCTCTTCGAGGGTCGGCGGTAGTCCGGTCAGATCCAGACTCACGCGGCGAAGGAGCGTTTCGGGGTTAGCAGGCTCCGAGGCGCTTAGTCCATGGGCTCGGAGTTTCAAAGCGACTTGCTGATCGATGCTCTGCCAAATCGGTCTTGCAAGTCCGTTGTTTGCAAGACTGGTTCTATCTGGTGTAGCGAACGACCAATGCTGCGAGTACTCGGCTCCAGAGTTGATCCAATCCTTGAGCAATTGCCGTTGCTGCTCGGTCAGAGGCTTTTTGGTTTCCGGAGGGGGCATGACCGAATCCGGATCGGTCGAATCGATGCGCTCCGAGAGCAGACTCTCGGAGGACTTGCCCGGAACAATGGACTTGGCTAAGAGTGCATCGTCGCGTCGATCGAGTCGCAAGTTGGCTTGGCGAGATTGCTCGTCGGGCCCGTGGCAACTCCAGCAATGGTTGGCCAGGATCGGTTTGATTTCAGAGGCAAAATCTGGGCCAGACGAAGCATCTTGCCCAACGACCACTGGGCTGGCTAGCAGGCAAAGGCCCACGAGCCAGCACAAGGCATAGCAACCGGTTTTATGAAGCAACATGGACTTAGCCGACTTTGGGGATTTCAAATCCAGCACGCTGAGCGCGTGCTTGCATGGATGCTGCCACTTCATCGCCTTCGATCTTCTCGGTGGTGGCATTCCACTTGATCTTACGAGCAAGTCTTCCGGCGATTGCAGACAGGTGGCAGAGGTTCATGGTTTGCAAGTGGGAGTAAACATCCGAGACTGGCAGACCACCTTCGCGGATGCATCGATAGAAGTTGGCTTTGTGGCCTTCGTGCGGCTTGCCTTTGTAGAGAGCTTGCATCTGCTCATCGCCAGAGACATCTTTATCCCACTGCTCTTCGATCGGTTTGCCGGTGATCCGTTCGCGGTTGACGAAGATCCGGCCTTTGGAACCTTCGATGAGCAATCCATTATCGCCACGGCTCGTGACATGGATCTCCATGCCATTGGCGAACTTGTGCACGATGTTAAAGTCATGGGAGGTGTTGAAGCGATCGTCGGCAAGCGGATTGCCATCCTTCATGTCCACAGGATGTTTGCAATCGGTACCATCGACTTCGACTGGGCCGGTTCCTTGCTCGGTCATCTTGGTTGCCCACAGAGCGATATCGATGTGGTGGGCACCCCAGTCGGTGAACTTACCGCCGGAGTATTCGTACCACCAACGGAAGTCGTTGTGGCAACGTTGCTGGATGTAGTCAACCTTGGGTGCTTGGCCGAGCCACATGTCCCAATTGAGGTGAGCCGGTGCGGCGGCTTTAGCAAAAGGTCCACCGGTTGGGCTACCGTTGATGCCGCAGGTGATCTTCTTGATGTCACCCAAGAGACCTTGGTGAGCCATGTTCACTGCGCGCATGAAGAGTCGTCGGTCAGAGCGTTGTTGCGTACCGATGAAGAAAACGAGCTTAGGGTTGGCTTTGCAAGCGGCTCGGATCGCAAGATTTTCAGCCAGAGTAAGCGTCAAAGGTTTTTGGCAAAAAACATGTTTGCCAGCTTGAAGGGCTTCGATGGCGATCTTGGTGTGCCAATGGTCGGGAGTGACGATGCTGACGACTTCGACGTCTTTGTTATCGAGGACTTTGCGATAGTCTTCAACCGATTCGGCTTTCCCTTTGCCGATTCGATCGTCGTTGCGGGCTCTTTCTCGGTGGTTGGCATCAACATCGCAGACAGCGATGATATCGCCGAAGCGGTTGTGGTCGTGAGCATCACCGGTGCCCATGCCACCCATTCCGATGCAACCGATCTTCATTCGATCTTGCGAAGTTGCCGCGTTGGCCTGTGTCGACCACGACCAATAGGGGATCGAAGCCAGTGCGGCGGTGGTTTGTGCGGAGCGTTTGAGAAAACTGCGGCGGGAGGGTTGGCTCATGGATTAGATTCCTTTAGCGGGGAGGGATAACGAAGAAGTTTCGGGAAATTCTACCACAGGTTGATTCGATTTGCTCGCTTGAAAATAGGACCAAAAGCGATCCATGTACAAGTAGATCACGGGCGTTGTAAAAAGGGTCACAAACTGACTGACGATCAGCCCGCCGACGATGGCGATTCCCAAGGGCTGACGAAGTTCAGCACCGTCTCCACGGCCAATAGCCAGTGGAATTCCACCGAGAATGGCAGCAAGTGTCGTCATGGTAATCGGGCGGAACCGTCTCAAGCAAGCTTCGTGAATCGCCTCACGGGGGCCCCAACCTCGATCCTTGCGGAGCATGATTGCAAAGTCGATCATCATGATCGCATTTTTTTTGACGATCCCGATCAGCAGCAGAATTCCGATCATCCCGATGATATTCAGATCCATACGAAAGAGGATCAAGCCTAGGATCGCACCCACGCCTGCAGAGGGTAAGGTCGAAAGGATCGTGATCGGATGGATGAGGCTCTCATAGAGGATCCCTAGAACTAGGTAGACGGCGACGAGCGCCGCGAGGATCAGGATCGGTTGGTTGGAGAGTGAGTCTTGGAAAGCCTGTGCCGTTCCTTGAAAGTTGCCTTGGATGCTCGATGGCATTCCAATTTCGGCACTGACATTTTTGATGATGGGAACCACATCACCTAAGGCGCTGCCGGGGCTGAGGTTAAATGAGATCGTCGATGAGGGGAAAAGTCCGGAGTGGGCCACCGACAATGAGGTGTTTCGGCTTTCGAGCGAGTAGAGATCCTGCAAGGGGACTTGGGCGTTGTTTTTGGTTCGAATGTAGATGTTTTTGAGTGACTCAGGGCCTTTGACATAGTCGCGTTCAAGGGTCATTACGACGCGTCGTTGGTTCATCGGCAAGTAGATCGTCGAGACGGGGCGTTGGCCGAAAGCATCGTAGAGCGTGTTGTCGATGGTGGCGATGTCCAGGCCCAGGACAGAGGCCAGATCGCGGTGGATGACCAAACGCGAGAGTTGGCCTTTGTCCTGCTGATCGGTGTTGACGTCGGTGATCTCGGGGAGCTTTTTCATCGCAGCCATGAGTTTAAGCGTCCACTCGTTGAGTTCCTTGAGGTCACCACCACGAAGTGTGTATTGGAACTGGGCTCCTGAGGGACGGCCACCGATACGAAGATCCTGAACGGCTTGCATGAAGAGATTCGCACCGCTGATTCCGGCTGTCTTTTTTCGGATAGCGGCCAATAGTTCGTCGATCGATTGGGTTCGCTGATCGAGGGGTTTGAGGGTTACGAACAAGCGGGCGTTGTTGGTACCGCCACCCCCTGGGCCACCACCTCCGGTCGATACAAGCACTCGATCGATGGCTTGTTCGTCGCTGACGGCTTTGCCGAATTTCTCACACAGTTCCACCATGGCTTGGAAGGATGTGCCTTGGTCGGCAACGATATTTCCGACCAGTCGTCCGGTGTCTTGCTGAGGAAAGAAACCTTTGGCGACTTTGACGTACAGATAGCCGTTAAAGGCGATGATCAAGGCCAGAGCGACCATGGTCCAGCCAGGGAATTTCAGCACGACATCGAGGATTCGCCCATAGGTGTTTTCCATCCAGTAGCGATTGGAGTGCTCGTTGTTCTTGTGGGGTTTGAGCAGGATCGCACAGAGCATCGGCGTGGTCGTTAGCGAAATCACCAGCGAGATAAGAATCGCAATCGAAAGTGTGACTGCAAACTCTTGAAGAAGCAGACCGATAACGCCTCGCATCAAAAGGATTGGGATAAAGACAGCGATGAGCGACAGGGTGATCGAGACGACGGTAAAGCCGATTTCGCCGGCCCCTTTGATCGCCGCATCGAGGGGCTTGAGCCCTTTTTCCAGATAACGGCTGATGTTCTCGGTAACCACGATGGCATCATCGACAACAAACCCCGTTGAAATCGTCAGGGCCATCAGGGACAAGTTATCGAGACTGTAGCCAAGCAAGTACATCACACCAAAGGTTCCGACCAAGGAGACCGGAACAGCGATGGTCGGGACGATCGTAGCGCGGACATCTCGCAAAAACAAATAGACCACAACGATCACCAGCAGAATGCTGATGAGAAGCGTCTTTTGGACTTCATGGAGCGAAGCGCGGATCGTTGTTGAGCGATCCATACCGATATCCAAATCGATGGCCGCAGGTAGTTGTGCCCTAAGCTGGGGTAACACAGCTTTGACATTTTCGATCGTCTCGATGATGTTGGCACCGGGTTGACGGAAGATCAAAACGCTGATCGACGGCCTACCATCAGCAAGAGCGAAATTCCGAATGTCTTCGAGCGAATCGCTGACATTGGCGACATCGCCTAAGCGGATGGGTGCACCGTTTCGGTAAGCGATCATCAGAGGCCGGTAGTCATCGGCGGTCATCAATTGGTCTGTAGTATTCAGAGACCATTGGACTTGTCCCTCCTCGAGAACACCTTTGGGTCTATTTGCATTCGAGGTGCCAATCGCTGCGCGGACATCTTCAAGGCCGATTTGGAGTTGGTTAAGTACGGTCGGATTGAGTTCGATTCGAACCGCCGGGTTCGATGCGCCAGTCGCAAAGACTTGTCCGACCCCTTGGATCTGCGATAGCTTTTGCTGGACGATGGTCGACGCAAGTTCGAACATTTGCGGTTTCGAATAGATTTCCGAAACGAGAGTCAGAAGCATGATCGGCGAGTCAGCCGGATTGACCTTGCGGTAAGAAGGATTATTGGGAAGGGTTGGAGGGAGTTGGCTCCTTGCTGCATTGATCGCCGCTTGGACTTCACGAGCCGCTGCGTTGACGTCTCGATCGAGTTCGAACTGCAGCGTGATTGAGGTCGATCCGAGGGTGCTGTTGGAAGTCATCTCAGTGACGCCGGCAATGCGACTGAGGCTTCTCTCTAAAGGTGTAGCGACCGCAGAAGCCATCGTCTCGGGGCTGGCCCCAGGCAGGTTGGCACTGACGGAAATGGTTGGAAACTCGACTTGGGGCAACGGCGCCACTGGCAGCAAGAAGTAGCCAATGAGTCCCGATAAGGTAATGGCGATCGTCAGCAGGGTCGTGCCTACGGGACGACGAATGAATGGTTCTGAGACGTTGGTTCCTGAACCGATCATGCCCTTTGTGTCCCTCCTAGTTCGAGGTCTTTTTTGCGACCTCCGAGCCTGTCGAACCACACATAGATCACTGGAACGGTGTAGAGGGTTAGGGCTTGGCTGAAGATCAGTCCACCGATGATGCAGATGCCCAAAGGTCTCCTGAGCTCTGAGCCTACACCGCCGCTAAATGCGAGGGGAACAGCTCCGAGCAAGGCCGCCATGGTGGTCATCAAGATCGGCCTTAGTCTCAGTAGGCACGCATGAAAGATTGCTTCCTCGGCACTTAGCCCTTGCTTGCGTTGGGCTTCGAGAGCAAAGTCGATCATCATGATCGCATTCTTTTTTACGATTCCGATGAGCAGAATAATTCCGATCAGTGCGATGATGCTCAGATCGAGTCGAAAGAGAATCAGCGCCACCAAGGCTCCGACTCCTGCCGACGGGAGAGTCGAAAGGATCGTAAGAGGGTGAACAAAGCTTTCGTAGAGAATACCTAGAACGATGTACACAGTGATCAATGCGGCCAAGATCAGCAGCGGTGTGGTTGAAAGGGACTTTTGATAGGCTTCGGCAGATCCCTGAAAAGATCGAGCGATTCCAGCGGGCATTTGGATCTCGCGAACGGTCTGCTCGACGGCCTCAACGGCTTGGCCCAAGGATACCCCGGGTGCCACATTGAACGAAACGGTAACGACAGGAAACTGTCCTTGGTGATTGATTGCAAGGGGAGCGTTTTGGTATTCGATTTTTGTCAGCGACTCCAGGGGTGCTGGCTTTCCAGTATTGGTTTTCACATAAAGCGAGCCGACATCACCCAGGGAGTCACGAAACTCGGGAGCGACTTCCAAGACGACTCGGTACTGATTGAGTTGGGTGAAGATTGTCGAGACTTGTCTTTGCCCAAACGCATTGTAGAGGGCATCGTCGATCACCATGGGCGTGACTCCGAGTCTTGAAGCCGTATCGCGATCGATCACCAGTTTAGCCTCGCGTCCTTGGACCGCTTGGTCGCTTGCGACATCTTGCAATTCTGGTCGTTCTTTGAGCTTCGAAACGAGTTTGGGCACCCACTGATTAAGTTCTTCTGGATCGGGGGTCTCGAGCGAGTACTGGTACTGCGTGCGCGAGACGCGAGACTCGACCGAAAGGTCTTGTACGGGCTGCATGAAGAGTTGGATACCAGAGACGGCGGAGGCTTTTTCCGATAGCCTTGCCATGACATTTTGGATCGACTCGTGACGCTCTTCGTGGGGTTTGAGATTGATTTGAATACGGCCTGAATTGAGCGTTAAATTGATGCTGTCGATCCCGATGAAACTGGCGATACTCTCGACGGCAGGATCCGCGCAGAGCACTTCGTTAAGCTCAGCCTGTTTGGCTTGCATCCTAGAAAAGGAACTATCTTGATCCGTCTCAGTGATTCCAAGAATAACACCGGTGTCTTGAACTGGGAAAAAACCTTTAGGAACTTGGATGTATAGAAACACCGTGGCCGCCAGGGTGGCAAGAAAAACCAGCATCGTGAATCCCTGATGCTTGAGCGTCCACTTCAATGTGGTTTCATAGAAACGAAGCAGCCAGATAAAGAGCCAGCCTCGGGTGCTATCACCGTGACTGGAAGCAGAACCTTTGGGCAATGTTTTTAGCAACAGAGCACACATCATCGGTGTGAGTGTCAACGATACGATCGCCGACACAAAGATCGTCACGCTCAAGGTGACGGCGAATTCCCGGAACAATCGACCGATCACATCTCCCATAAACAGCAGTGGGATCAAAACAGCTACGAGCGAAATGCTGAGCGATACGATGGTAAATCCGATTTCCGAAGCCCCCTTGAGCGAGGCCGAAAGCGGATCCATTCCTTCTTCGACGTATCGCATGATGTTCTCGATCATCACGATCGCATCGTCGACGACGAATCCCGTGGAAATCGTCAGCGCCATCAGGGTCAAATTGTTCAGGGTATAGCCCATCAAGTACATCACCCCAAAAGTACCGACGATCGACAGGGGAACCGCTGCGCTGGGGATCACCGTCGCGCGAAAGCTATGCAGGAATGAATAGATGACCAAAACGACCAGCCCGATCGTAATAAGCAACTCATGCTGGACGCTTTCGACGGAGGCTCGGATGGTCGTGGTACGGTCGGTTAGGACATCGACCTGAAGATCTGCAGGGAGTGCTTCGCGAAGCTGCGGCATCATGGCTTGAATGCGATCGACCACCTCGATGATGTTGGCTCCGGGCTGACGTTGGATGTTGAGCAAAACGCTCGGAGTCGTATCGCGCCAGGCTGCTTGCCTAATATTCTCGACGTCGTCGATCACGTTCGCAACTTTGGAAAGTTTGACTGGAGCATTATTTCGATAAGCGACGATGAGCTCGCGGAATTGCTCGGCGGTAAAGAGTTGGTCGTTGGCACCGATGATGATCGATTGTTTGGGCCCATCGAAACTCCCTTTGGCTTGGTTGACGTTGGCAGCGATGAGTGCCGTTCGCAGATCATCGAGCGTCAGGCCCATGGCCGCGAGACTTGTCGGATTGGCCTGGACTCGGATCGCGGGTTTTTGACCACCGGTAACCGTGACTTGGCCAACACCTTTGACCTGGGAAAGCTTTTGAGCCAAGCGGGTATCTGCTAAGTCTTGAATTTTCGGAAGGGGTATGGTGCTCGATGAGAGCGACAGCGTTAAGACGGGTGCATCGGCGGGATTGACCTTCGAGTAGATCGGCGGGTTGGGTAACTCTCTAGGTAGAAAATTACCCGCGACATTGATCGCAGCTTGCACTTGTTGGACTGCGATGTCGATATCCAGATCCAAGACAAAGCGCAGGGTGATGACCGAGCACCCTTGGGTGCTCGAACTGGTCATTTGCGAAAGGCCGGGGATTTGGCCGAATTGTTTTTCCAAGGGAGCCGTTACCGAGGAAACCATGACTTCAGGTCCGGCTCCGGGGTAAAAGGTGACGACTTGAATCGTCGGGTAGTCGACTTGAGGCAAAGCGGCCACAGGGAGTTGTCGAAAGGCTACCAGTCCGCTGAGGATGATTGCGATCATCAGCAGCGCCGTAGCGATGGGCCGCATTATGAAGATCTTTGAGATGTTCATCGCGGCTTAGGACCTGCTCCAGGTAAGGATATTTTGCCTTTGGGTTGGAGCTTGTCAGTACCTTCGATCACGACTCGATCTCCGCCTGAAAGACCTTGCGAGATGACCGAACGCCCAGCCTCGCTAAAAGCGACTTGGACTTTGGCGATGTCGACCGTTTCGTTGTCGCTTTGGACCACATAGACGTATTGGAAATCTGCACCGCGTTGGACCGCCGAAGATGGGATCACAATCGCATCGGCCCACTGCTTGACCAGCAGTCTTATGTTGACGAATTGGTTAGGAAACAAAAGCCCCTGGGTGTTTTCAAAATTGGCTTTCAATCGCAACGTTCCAGTCGTTGGATCGACTTGATTGTCGATCGCACTGAGGGTGCCCTCGGCCAATTTGTTTTGGAAGGTTCGGTCGAAGGCGATCACAGGCACCTGAGCGTTCTCGGAGAGTTGATTTTGTACGCGGAGGATTTCGTCTTGGGGAATCGAGAAAACGACCGAGATCGGTTGCAATTGGGTGATGACTGCGATGCCGTTTGGATTGTTGGCTTGAATCATGTTTCCTTGATCGACCTGACGCAATCCGACACGTCCACCGATGGGTGCGATGATATTGCAGTAGGCGACTTGAAGCTGTGCGTTGGCTACCAGGGCTCGGTCGACATCGACCAATGCTTGGGCCTGCTTGTAAACCGCGTCGAGTTCGTCGCGTTCTTGTTGAGAGAGGGTTCCTCCGGTGGGAAGGTTTTTGGATCTGTCAACGTTGAGCTTTGCCAATTCGAGTGCGGCTAGATCCCGTTGCAGTTGGCCTTTGGCTTGGTTGAGGGCAGCTTCGAAACTGCGTGCATCGATACGGGCCAGTAGTTGTCCCTCTTGGATCATCTGACCTTCTTGAAAAGCGACTTCGACAAGCTCTCCGTCGACGCGGCTTTTGACCGTGACGCTATTGAATGCCGTCACCGTGCCGAGGCAATTGATGAACTGAGGGATCGACTCGATTTTAGCCTCTGCGATCGAGACGACCGGTGGCCGAGGCTTGGGTCGGTTCGCTGCGGCTGGTCGTATCCAACTTTCGAGGATCGGTTCCCAGCGGCTTTGTGTCCAGTAGCCCAGACCCAATAGGCTCGCCACGAGCAAAAACGAAAGAGCCTTGTACCACCAAGGTTTCGAGTTGCTTTTCCGGCCAAACTGCACGTCTGGATTCTTAGATTCGACGACCGGATCACCGGCATCGAGCTTGGGACTCGTCGGCATAAAACGCTTTTGGGAGGGGGGAGCGCGGGGGGGTGTAACCGAATGTATTGTAATCGACTAGAATCGATCGACGGAGACTTGAATTAATTCTGACCGCGAAACCATTAAGGATTTTAACCGATGTACCGATTTCCTCGATTGCAACTCCCCCAGGATCTCGTCGGCCGAGAGTATGCTCGAAGTCCCGACTGGCCTTTGGGGCTGGAATTGGGCCCAGAGGAATTCAGGTCGAGGATCGACTTTGCGATGGAATTGGCGCAAATTGCAAGCCAAGTGACGCTCGGATTTTTTCGCACGAAAGCTTACCAAGTTGAAAGGAAGAGCGATCGCTCCCCAGTGACGGCTGCTGACAAAGAGGCCGAAAAGGCCGTCCGGGAAGCCATTTCGAAAGGGTATCCTCAGGACGGGCTGCTGGGTGAAGAATTTGGATCGCTGGCAGGCCAGAACGACTTTGAATGGATCATTGATCCGATCGACGGAACGAAGTCTTTTATCTCTGGAGTACCTCTGTACTCGACACTCGTGGGTTTGACTTATCAAGGCCGCCCACTGATCGGTGTGATCGCGATACCAGCCCTTGGTGAGTTGGTCATGGGAGCCATAGGCTGTGGAGCTTGGTATGGTCAGGATTCTGAAGCGATGCAACGATGCCGGGTATCGAGTGTGGAATCCCTTTCGGACGGACTATTTTTGACCTCGCAGGTCGACAATTTCGATCGACGCACCGCGCAAGAGGCTTATCGAACGCTTGAAAAATCAGCCTATGTCAGTCGATCTTGGGGAGACGGCTATGGTTATTTGTTGGTTGCAACGGGTCGAGGGGAGTTGATGGTCGACCCGATTGTCAATCCATGGGATGTTGCAGCCGTGGCACCGGTGATTACAGAGGCAGGGGGTAAGTTTACGTCGTGGGCGGGTCAAGTTGAATTGCGAGCGGGTCATTGCTTTGCGAGCAATGGACTGATCCATGACGACGTTTTGCGAGTTCTAAAGCCTTACGCATAGCTAGATAACCACGAAGCTCCCGAGTGCAGTCCATCAGACAATGTCGATCTGCTGAAGTCTGACACACCAACAAAAAAAGAGGCATCGCGTGCCACACATACACACAACGCCCCTTTTCCATTTCCTCAATCAACAATGATTACCAAGCGCTAGCCAAGCAACTTGGAAGATGCATCGATGAACAACGAGGTAATGTTTGTACCCAGTATTGCCATCGCTGCGAGAGCAACGATGGCGATCAGATCAAAGAGCAAGCCATAGTCCGATTGGCTGTCCAATCGCCCCTACAAAAAGCTATAGATGCGAACCGTGTACCAAATCGACAACTAAGACCCGAAAAAAGGTGCTGACCACGGTTCCCAATAGAAAAGACCAGCAATAACACTGGGTGGTAAACTGTGGAAAATCCCGCTTTAAGAGAAGCGATTTCGGAACAGCTCGTCCGAGAAGATAGAGGTTGGTCGCGATTTGGAGAGAGTTATCCTCTAGAGTTGAGATGACTGAGATGCACAAAAAAACTGCCAGTTGGAGCAACTCCAACTGGCAGTTTCATTTTGTTGCTATAGCTGAACAGTCAGGTAACTAGACCTGCTGTTCGTCGATACGCAAAGGTCGATAGCCTCCGATGCCCTTGTAGTACACGAGCAATCCAAGGTAGATCAACGCCATGGTTGCAGGGATCAGAGAGTCGGCCAAAAGCGTTCTGCGGTCTCCTCGCTCGCTGGCTGTGACCAGCTTACTTTGTTCGACGCTGCGGGAGTCCTTGCTGACCTTTCGGGCCTCTTCTGTGGCAGCCCCATCGAGACCATAGACGGCCGTCGCTGGAATGTTCAAGAAAGTGCTCGGGGACTTGGCTTTGTACTTTTCAGCCAAAGCTTCATCATAATTTCGAAGCTCTTCGCCAGCGAAGCGATCTTTGCAGTATCCCAAACCTGGTCCACCGATCAGACCGGCCGAGAGCATACCGATACCACCCATGATCGACATGGCAACTGCACCCGATTTCGGATAGCGGTCGCCGACGACGGCGAGCATCGTTGGCCAGAAGAAAGTCTTACCCACGGCATAGATACCCAGAGCGATCAAGGCCATGCTAAATGTTTTCATCTCGCTTGCAAGATATAGTCCGATGGCAGCAATCACCGCACAGACCAAGAGCAATGCAACGGGCTTGAGCTTGAGAGTATTTTCGATCCAGTGGGCACAGAATCTCAGACCGAACATGATCGCTGATGTCCATAGGAACAAGTACTTGCCTTGCTCAGAGGTAAAGAGGTTACCTGTGATGTTTTGGATCCACGAATCGGTGCCAAGTTCGACGGAACCGACCAAGGCGTGGGTCACGAAGAGAACGAAAAGAACCACCGAACCCATGGAGAAATTGGTCATCACCCCGGTGGCAATCAGCAATGCACCACCGATTGCATAACCGATGATGTTTGCATAATCGGGAAGGAGTCCCTTGAGAATGTCGCCAAAGAACAGCGACAACAGGTAGCAAACCAACAAGGAACCTAGCAAGCCGACGGACTTGTACATTTCAGCGAAACTAACCCCGGTCGCCGCAGCTTCGGATTTAGGAAAGCTCTGACCTAGGAACATAAACGCATAGAAAGCCGTTGGGATTAGGTACAGGGCCAGTTGGTATTGCCAAGGCCAATTGAGCCGATCGTCAAGAACCCAACCCAGTGCCGAACCGATCACCAGACCGGCAGGCCAACTTGCATGAAGAATATTCAGATAGTGAGTTCGGTTGTTGGGAAACACCGTGGCAACCAGTGGGTTAGCGACTGCCTCAAGGGTTCCGTTGGCGTAGGCGAAAATGAAACTGCCCCAGAAGAGCATCGTGTAAGCGTTGCTCGGTCCGGCCGAGAAGGTCACCAAGGCTGAGAGAATATGACCAAGCAGGGCAAGCACAACGAGTTTGCCGTACCCGATCTTATCGACGATCAACCCCCCGATGATGATGCCAAAGCAAAATCCTGAGAGCCCAGCTCCGGTGATCGAGCCGAGTTGCTGAGAATTGAAACTGAACTCAGTGGCCCAGTTGTCCAAAATACCACCACGGATTGCAAAACCAACTCCAGCAGCCAGGATTGCCATGAAACCTGCCCAAAGTAGCCGATGGGCGTTGGGGACCAATGGTCCTAAGGTTTCTGAATTGTTCATCGACGGTTCCTTACGATTAAAAAAGAGGTGTGAGGTCAAAGCGACTAACGTTCGCCTGACCAAGAGTCTAACTGGCCAGGGGTGGCTTCGCTACCACTCAAGAGATATAAAGGGGCCTAAAGGGCCTTAAGTTAGCCTCAAACATGGCACATCTTGGCTAAACCGGAGATTTTGCCCTTTTAAGAAAACAACTTGCATTTTGCCCGACCAATTCTTGGGTGAAAACGGCCAACAAGTACCACGATTCGATGCGGCCAGTGTTTGGTAGGTTAGAATTCTCCCGATCCAGTGGCTTGCGCGGAACTGGGTTTGCATGGGTTTTCAAAGAATCTGCCAAGCATCTGCCAAGGATCTGAGGCGGTATTTCCATAGGACTTCGATCGAAAAAGGGAGCAACATCAGATGAATGTCGTTTTGATTTTAATGGGTTTGCTGATCACCCTTGCCGTAGTGGCGCTTTTGTTTGCGTTCTACCTCATTGGGCTCTACAACAACCTAGTGACGCTCAAAAACCGGTTTCAAAACGCTTATTCACAGATCGATGTTCAGCTTAAGCGTCGCTACGACCTGATTCCGAACTTGGTCGAGACGGCCAAGGGTTTCATGAAGCACGAGCGAGAGACGCTCGAGGCAGTCATCAAAGCCAGGAACACCGCGATGGCTGCCGGACAGAAAGCGGCGGCCAACCCCGGCGATCCATCTGCGATCCAAAACCTTTCCACCGCCGAAGTTGCGTTGGCCGGATCCCTGAATCGTTTCATCGGACTTGCAGAGGCCTACCCGGAACTCAAAGCCAACCAAAACATGCTTGCGCTCCAAGAAGAGCTCACTAGCACCGAGAACAAGATCTCGTTTGCACGCCAAGGATTCAACGACGCAGTCACCACGTACAACACCGCAACCGAAACGTTTCCAGGCAATCTCGTGGCCGGTTTTGGCAACTTCCAAAAAGCTTCACTTTGGGAACTGAGTGAACCTGAGCAACGTGAACCGGTGAAGGTATCGTTCTAGAGTCTGTGGGCTGAGGGGCGATCGTGGACTTTTTTGAACATCAGGATAAAGCGCGTAAGAACACCAGCCTGCTGGTCGTCTACTTCGTGATCACCGTCTTGATCATCATGGCGACGGTCTACTTTGCGCTCATGGCAATCCTCGCCCTGAGCACCGCCAACAAGCCACATCAGATCGACTTTTTCACATTCCATCCGCAGATCCTTGTCGGTGTCATCCTCTCGGTAGGCGTGGTAATCGCCTCCGGGAGTATGTATCAGACTTGGATCCTCTCGGGCGATGGATCCTCGGTAGCCTTGCAGCTAGGTGGGATCAAAGTTCAGCCCAACACCCGAGATCTCGATGAGAGAATATTGCTCAACGTTGTTGAGGAAATGGCATTGGCTTCCGGCACACCTGTACCCCCGGTCTATGTGCTGGAAAACGAGCAGGGGATCAATGCTTTTGCGGCTGGGACAACCCCTCAAAATGCTGTTGTTGGCGTAACGCGAGGTTGCATTCAAACTCTTTCTCGCGAGGAATTGCAGGGTGTGATCGCGCACGAGTTTAGCCACATACTCAACGGCGATATGAAGCTCAACATCCGGCTGATGGGCCTTTTGCACGGCATCTTGCTCATCGCGATGATCGGATACGGCTTGTTCCGTATGGCATCGCACATGCCGGTGAGATCCTCCGGAAAAAACGATGATGCCAAGGGGGCCGCGGCCTTTGTGATCGCCATGTTCCTCTTTGGTGCGATGCTATTGGGGATCGGGTACACAGGGGTATTTTTCGCAGGATTGATTCAAGCAGCGGTTTCGCGGCAACGTGAATTTTTGGCCGATGCATCGGCGGTCCAATTCACGCGTAATCCTATTGGCATTGTCGGAGCTCTCAAAAGAATCGGCGGTTGGAAAAGCAAATCGCTCGTTCGGGCGACTTATGCCAAGGAAGCTTCGCACCTGTTTTTCTCCCAAGGACTCGCGGCCCAATTTTTCGCGACCCATCCACCGCTTGAATTGCGAATCCGGCGGATCGAACCGACCTTCAGCGGCAAGTTCGAAACTGCCGCCAGAGCCAGTCATTCGGAGAACGACATCGTCGATCCTAGAACATTGGGTCTCAACCGAAAATCGGTCCCTGCCGATGCATCCTCAGCCCACCAAGCGGCCGTTGCCGGCGTGGGACGTTTTGAAGCGACCCCCAAGACCGCGATCGACCATATCGGCAATCCCGAGGATGAGCATATCGAGCAGGCCCATCGGCTCATGCAGGAAATCGATTCGCAGTTGGTCGGTGAAGTTCACGAACCCTTTGGAGCCATGGCGATCATCTATGGACTTCTTTGTGCACCGCAATCGGATCCAGTACGTAGCGCGCAGATCGAGTTGCTCGGCAAGTCTGCTCCCGAGGGCGTTGCTGCACACACCAAAAAACTCTTACCCAAAATCGATGCTCTTTTGGTCGAGCAACGACTGCCGCTTGCTTGCATGGCACTCCCGGCTTTGGATCAATTATCGGACTCCCAAACCGGTGCATTTAGGACACTGGTTCGGCGTCTGATCGATGCGGATCGGCGATGGACCATTTTTGAATACGCGCTGCAGCGGTACATCACACGGCGGATCGTCTTGAGAAAAGACATCTCCGCTGAAACCCAGGTTTCTTCCGATCAACTCCAAGCGGCCTTTGTTCAAGTCCTATCGACGCTTGCTCATGTCGGTGGAAACACCCATGCCGAGTCTGCTTTCGATGCCGGTTGGCAAAGCCTCGACAAGAAAGTCTTTGGGACTCAAAAAAGCCCAGCGATCATCGATCGGGATCGCTGTACGCTCAAGCAATTCGATGTCGCCTTAGATCGGCTTGCACTTTTGAACATCAAGCACAAGCGGCATGTCCTTGATGCACTCGCCGAATGCATTGTTTACGATCAGCGATCGACGATTAACGAAGTCGAATTGCTGCGGGTGATTTCCGATGCGGTAGGTTGCCCGATGCCACCGGTTTTGGATTTGGCTCCTTTGCATCGCCCCCAGGGGGCTTAGCATGGAACCACGCTGGATGGTCATCATTGGGGTGATCGTGCACTTCGCCTTGCAAGCGGCTTTGATTGTCCAAGCGATCTTGCGCCCACACCGGGATCCGTCATCTCGAATCGCTTGGATCGTTGTCTTAGTCACCACACCGGTTCTTGGGATCATCGCCTACCTGCTTTTGGGTTCTGTGAGCATCGGTCGATCCAGGATCGCCAGGGTTGAAAAGGTGCTTGTGGAAATGCCAAATCCGACGGACATCCCAGGGATGACGGTCAAGGAAATACAACCACCGGGCAATTCCCGTTTTGACCATGTGTTTCGAATGGGCTATTCGGTCAACGGCTTCGAACCGATCGGGGGCAATCGTGCAGAACTCTTGGCCGATTCGTGTGCGGCGATCGATGCGATGATTCGGGATATCGATGCGGCGAAAGATCATGTCCATCTGAACTTCTACATTTGGCTTACCGACAACAGCGGAACGAAGATGGCCGAGGCGGTTTGCCGAGCAGCGAAACGAGGAGTTGTTTGCCGGGTGATGGCAGACGGTTTGGGGTCCAGGGGTATCATACGTTCGCCGCTGTGGCAGGCGATGAAGGAAGCCGGGGCGAAGATCGCAGTGGCCCTTCCGATTGGAAACACGCCGCTTGCTCCTCTTTGGACAAGGGTCGATTTGAGGAACCACCGCAAGATTTTGATCATCGATAATCGAATCACTTACTGCGGGAGCCAAAACTGCGCCGATCCAGAGTTTCGAGTCAAACCTAAGTATGCTCCATGGGTCGATGCCATGGTGCGTTTTGAAGGTCCAATCGCTAGGCAAAACCAAATGCTTTTTGCATCGGATTGGATGGCGCATGTGGACGAAGATCTCAAAGGTCTCATTATGGAGCCTTGGACCGAGCATCGAAAGGGATTCGTTGCCCAGGTCGTTGGCACCGGACCGACCGTCAGGTACTCGGCAATGCCAGAGATTTTCGAATCCCTCATGTACAGCGCCCGTGAAGAATTGATCATCACAACACCCTATTATGTGCCCGATGAACCCATGCAAGCCGCCCTATGTGCAAGCGGTCGGCGAGGGGTTAAAACCACCCTGATCGTGCCTAAGAAGAACGACTCCTGGTTCGTCGCTGCCGCAAGCCACAGTTACTACGCTGCCCTGCTCGATTCCGGAGTGCGAATCTTTGAATACGAAGGTGGCTTACTCCATACCAAATCGCTGACGATCGATGAGCAAATGGGGCTCATTGGCTCGGCAAACATGGATCGCAGAAGCTTTGAACTCAACTACGAAAACAACATCCTCTTTCACGATGAGCCATTGACCAAGCAGATACGGGAGAGGCAACTGTCCTATCAGTGGCAGTCGCACGAAGTGACTAAAGAACAAGTGGCGGCTTGGTCGGCCACACGAAGATTCTTTAATAATGCGATCGCGATGTTAGGCCCTGTACTTTGAGGACTCTTTAGACCGAAGTCGTCCGAAGAACGGTTGGCTGAAGCCGTTCGACTTTTCCATCCTTGAGCTTGACCACCGAATCGCATTGCTGGGCGATCGATTCGTCGTGAGTGACCATGACGATGGTCAGTCCGTGTTCGCGATTAAGACGCCGAAGGATACTCAGAATCGTTTGGCCTGATTCCTGATCGAGATTCCCGGTCGGTTCGTCTGCAAGCAGCAGCGAGGGATTCGAGATTAATGCTCGGGCAATCGCCGTCCGCTGCATCTCTCCGCCTGAGAGCTCTCTGGGGCGATGCTTCATGCGGTGCGAAAGGCCTACAAGTTCGATGAGATTCTTGGCGCGTTGATGGATCGATCGTCGATTTCGCCAATAGGACAAAACGCCGTGTTGAATCATCGCCGGTGCTAAAACGTTTTCTAGGAGAGTTAGCTCTGGGAGCAGGTGATAGAATTGGAAAATCATCCCGAGTTGTTGATTCCGGAACGCATCTCGGTCACGCGATCCGAGGCAATCGATACGCTGGCCGTCGAAGGCGATTTCTCCGGCGTCGGGGCGATCGAGGGTGCCGAGCAGATGCAATAGGGTACTTTTGCCAGAACCACTTTGGCCGATGATCGCAGTGACCCTACCTCTGGCAGCCACAAAGTCGACCCCTTTGAGAACGGGGACGGAAGTTTTGTGCCTCCGGTAGGACTTGAATAACCCTGTTGCGGTGATCATGGGATCAGCAACACCCAAATGCGCATGACGCTTGGACTTAGCTCCTTCGGTTTCCTCGGGACGAATAACGCGATAAGGCGTAGCGGTCTTCGATTCCATTTCCAACATATGCGGTGCCGGTATGAGGGGTTGGCGGGTTGATTCAGAGTTATTCATAGCGGAGTGCCTCGACCGGATGCATGCGTGCGGCTCGGATGCTCGGGAGCACACTGGCCAAAACGGCGATAAGGATCGCTCCGAGAGTGACCCAAACGAGCATGGTCGGATGGATGATCGTCGGGATGGTATCAAAGTAATACACCGTCGGGTCAAAGACCTCTCGTCCAGTGATCCATTCGATCATTCTTGCAATATCATTGATCTTCCAAACAAAGATCAGACCACAAACCACACCGACCCCGGCTCCGACGGTCCCTAGAAGAACACCGTAACCGAGAAAAATCGTTGCGATGCCTGTCCC
>JAJTFC010000063.1 GCA_021298315.1 Planctomycetaceae bacterium | reverse complement strand
GGCCGTAGCACGGCTCTCCGAGGCCGTGCGCGCTGGGTGTGAGTTTAAAAAAGCCGGTCACGGGCCATAGGCCCATGATACGCGAAGAGGCCGTGCGCGTCGATTGATTAGTAGCTAGTCACGGGCCACAGGCCCATGAGACGCGAAGAGGCCTTTGATACCGGAAGAGGCCCATGATACGGGAAGAGGGCATTGGTGAAACTGAATTTTTTGAGTACATTGTCTGGACGTTTGTTTGTCGATCTTCAGCGGATCATCCATTATCGTTCAACGAGTTCTAACCTATGACGAATTCCCCCTGGCAAGCTCGAATCGATGACCTCCGTAAACGGCTCGTTCCGTTGCGGGGGGGGCTTTGACTACGACGGCAAGTCGCTTCTGATCGATAAGCTTGAATCCGAGATGGCCTCACCCACTTTCTGGGACTCCCCAGAAAAGGCTCAAGCGGTGGTCCTCGAACTTAAAAACCTACGCAAGATCGTCGACCCACTCAAGCAGGTCGTTTCAAGTTGCTCGGACCTCGAGGAACTCGCTCAAATGGCCGACGAGGAACCATCCCTCGGTGAGGAGATCAACGCTGAGCTTTTACGACTAGAGCAAGCCACCGCGCAACTCGAAATCCGTGCCCTTCTAAGTGGTCCAAATGACGATTGCGGTGCGATCCTTTCGGTTCACGCACGCGAAGGCGGGTTGGATGCGAACGATTGGGCTGAAATGCTTCTGGGGATGTATACGGCTTGGGCCCAGCAAAACGGGTACACCGTCGAACTACTGGATCGATCCGATGATGAGACGGCGGGTATCACGCAAGCGACCATCGTCGTGCGTGGCGAAGCCGCTTATGGGTATCTCAAGGGTGAAGAGGGAATCCATCGACTTGTCCGAATCAGCCCTTATAACGCCGAAGGGAAACGTCAAACGAGCTTCGCTGCAATCGATGTTTCGCCGGAAATCGACGACTCGATCGATGTCGATATCGCAGAGAAAGATGTACGCGAAGATGTATTTCGAGCCTCGGGCGCCGGAGGCCAGCACGTCAATAAAACCAGCTCTGCCATTCGGCTAACCCACATCCCAACGGGGATCGCCGTCCAGTGCCAGAACGAACGCAGCCAACACAAGAACCGCGCGGCAGCTTGGAAAATGCTTCGATCGCGACTGGCGCGCATCGAGGAAGAAAAGCGTGAAGCCCAGCAGATGGCAAAATACCAAAGCAAATCCATCACCGGCTTTGGATCCCAAATCCGCAATTATTTTCTGCATCCCGATCAACGCGTGAAAGATGCCCGCACCGGTTTCCAAATGGGTAACTTCCACGTCGTTCTAGGCGGGGATATCCAAGGTTTCCTCGATGCGTTCCTGCGTTATCGAATGATGAATATGCAACCTGAGGCCTAAGGGTGTTGCTGTGGCAAACTCAACCAAAATCACCATTGTCGGAGTTGGCGATGATGGGTCACCAGGTCTGAGCCAACAAGCGACCGAGGTCATCGCGCGGGCGACGAAACTCTATGGCTCTACCGCGTTGCTGGAACGCTTTTGCAATGCTGCAGTTGATCAACAAGTTCTCGGGCCAGATCTCGATCGACTCGCCAGCGAACTTGAATCGGCACCACCCGGATCGGTAGTCCTAGCCAGCGGCGATCCCCTTTTCTACGGAACCGCTAGGTTTCTTTGCGAGCGACTCGGTAAAGAAACATTCGAGGTCATACCGCACGTAAGCAGTATGCAGTTGGCTTTCGCTCGCGTAAAAGAGAGTTGGGACGAAGCCTATTTGACCAACGTCGCCAACCAACCTTTGGATCGCATTGTCGAGAAAATAAGGACGGCAGAAAAAGTAGGGCTTTTCACCTCCCAAGAGGTTCCCCCATCGCGTATCGCAGAACTGCTTCTGTCCAAGGGTATATATTATTTCACGGCTTATGTTTGCGAGAACCTAGGAGCACCCGACGAGCGAGTTACCAAGTGCGAGCTGAATGATTTAGTTTTGCAAAAATTCGCACCATTGAATGTTCTGGTTCTTCTCCGCCACAATGGCACTCCAGATCAGCAAGTTCTCACCAAGAACCGACGGCTCTTTGGAAACCCTGATGAGTTTTTCAAACAAAGCCGACCCAAACGCGGACTCCTTACGACCAGCGAGGTCCGTTCGATCGCCCTGAGCGAAATGAATCTCCGACCCAACTCGATCGTTTGGGACATCGGTGCAGGGAGTGGGTCGGTAGCAATCGAAGCCGCTCAAATTGCCAACCAAGGGAAGGTTTATGCAATTGAGATGGATGCCGAGGACTACGGGTTGATGCTGGAGAACGCCAAACATTTCGGGGTCGAAAATCTGGTAGGCGTGTTGGGCCAAGCTCCCAAGGCATGGGAAAAGCTTCCTGACCCACACGCGATCTTCGTCGGCGGAACAGGACGCGCCGTGACATCGATCGTGCAAGCCTCCTGGCCCCGACTTCAAACCGGCGGCACCCTGGTGGTCAATGTCATGAGCATCGAAAATGTTTCGGATCTGCAGCAATATTTCGTTCATGACATGGGTCTCGAACCGCAACTGTGGATGATCCAAATCTCCAGAGGTACCTACCAACTCGAAAAACATCGCTTCGAAACAGCCAACCCCAGCTTTCTTGTGAAAGTCACCAAACCATGATTTTTCGAAATCTCGGCACCCTGTTGTTCTATCTGTGTCTATTGATGGATGTTTGCTTAAACTCCAGCCAAATCGCACAGGCTCAATCGGTAGGGGATCGAAAATGGATCTCCGAAGTTCTACCCGTCGAGTTGGGTGTGGGTTATGCGGTGCGTGCAATCGACCTTAGTCGAGACGGAAAACTCGACATCGCCATCGTAGACGCCAAACGCATCGTATGGCTCGAAAATCCAACTTGGAAAGTTCACACGATATTTCAGACACCCTCGGGGTATGCGGACAACGTTTGCTTTGCACCTATGGATATCGATCGAGACGGTGATCTCGATTTTGCGATCGGCACGGATTGGCAACCTCATAATACCCAATCCGGTGGAGCGGTCGGATGGATTGAGTCTCCTCAAGATCCACGCAGCATGTGGATCTATCACCCTATCCTAGAAACAGAACCGACCGTTCATCGGATGCATTGGGTGGATTGGGACGCAGATGGAAATCCTGAACTGATCGTAGCGCCGCTGAAAGGCCCCAAGTCAAATGGTCCGAAATTCGAAGATGTCCCTGTTCGGCTCTCGGCATTCATCCCTGGGAAAGATCCGCACAAGGATCCTTGGGTGAATTATCCGATCCAAGTCCCCTTGTTTGTCATGCACAATTTCGACCGAGTGAAGCGACTTGGGGCAGGTGAGGACTTGATCACTGCCAGTTTTCAAGGTGTCCACATTCTTAAGCATTCCCCCCAAACCGGAAGGATTGATATAAAACGCATCGGTTCAGGTTTGGAGGCTGAAGCTCCTGCGAAGGGATCGAGCGAAGTTCGCTTGGGCAAGCTATCAGCGGCTATAAGATTCGCCGCGACGATCGAGCCGTGGCACGGCAATCAAGTTGTCGTGTACGAAGAACCAGAGGCAAACTCAGCCTTGGAAAGTTTATGGCCTCGTAAAGTGATCGACGAGCAGCTCAAATGGGGGCATGCCGTAGTTGCTGTGAACCTCGACGAGGATCCCGAAGACGAATTGGCTATCGGAGTGCGGGACGATTCAGCACCCCACCGTTGCGGCGTAAGAGTTTACGATCGCCATCAAGATGGAACTTGGGTGCGGACTCTCATAGAACCTGGCCAAGTGGCCGTTGAAGATATGGTTAGTGCCGATCTCGATGGCGATGGAAAGCCCGAGTTGATCGCAGTTGGACGAGCCACCCATAACGCCGTTATCTATCGGTTTGACTGATCGCCTTTGGCGATTAAGCCAGCCACGTAGCCTCCCTTGAACCCCGCGTCGATGTTTACGACCGTAACGTTTGCTGCGCAGCTATTGAGCATGCTGAGCAAGGCTGCGACTCCTCCTAGGTTTGCACCGTAGCCAACACTCGTTGGAACGGCGATAACCGGACAAGCGACATGGCCCGCCAGAGCGCTTGGCAGGGCGGCTTCCATGCCAGCAACGCAAACCAGCACACTGCAACGCCTTAAATCCGGTACGCGCGAGAGGAGCCGATAAGGTCCCGCGACCCCGACGTCTTGGATCAATTCCGTTGCAACCTGCATCCATGCTAACGTTTCGCGAGCTTCCAGAGCCACCGGCTCGTCGGTTGTACCGGCAGTGACGACCGCGACTGTCCTGTCGCTGCGAACCTGATCGGGATCCAGAGGGACCGACGAATTGCTTACGCGAAGCGTTCGGGCTAGATGGTTCCAACGCGTGAAGGGGAAGACCTCGCTCAACACACGAACCTGCTCAGGCAAAATCCTTGTGATAAGTATTTCATTTGTGGTTTCGAGCAAGCGTTGGGTGACTCGTTGAATCGAATCGGTCGATTTCCCTTGTCCGTAGATCACCTCGGGATATCCCGTTCGAGTCAGTCGGTCCAAGTCAGGCGTCAGATTCCCGTCGGAGGGAATCGAATGGGCCAGGATACGCTTGCCCAATTCGATCTCTGAAATTTCGCCAGACTGGAATTGTTGATAGAGATGCTCGATGGGTGAATGAGGCATAAACGTTCCTTTTGATTTCGAGACGATGGTTAGGCGATCAGTGCACCGCTGGGTGTGTCGCTCTCTTTGCGCAACACGCCCAACATGATACGGATTGCTTTGGCCAATTCCAGTTTGGTCAATGATGGCATCTCGCGTCGATTCTCCACCACTTGGTCGGTCAATAAAGGAAAATGCGCAAAGCCCACTTTGCATTCCTTTTGACGCGATGCATGCCAGTGCTGCGTTAAATAGAAGACGGCGTTGCATAGATAGGTACCTGCGTGGTAGGTGATCGATGCAGGGAACCTCTCATTGAGCAACGCTTCGCGGAATTGATCCAAGGGCAAACTGCTTTGGTAGGCAGTGGGTGCTCCTGAAACCAGTGGGCCCCAAAGCTTGCCTCCGTTATAACTCACCCCAGCGATGTTTACCGCGATCGTCTCTAAGTGGATGGCTGAGGCTCCTGGTGACTGTCCCAGATGGAGAACAGCATCGAATCCATGCTCGAGGTCTTTGTAGAGTCGCTCCTTGAGACGTTCCAGATCGACTGGATATCGTCGCGTTGTTACACCTTCAGGGAGCCCATATTCCTTGAGCATCTCCGCGAGGGCTTCCCAGCTTGAGTTCTCGCTCCATTGATCGTAAGGTTCAAATGCGGTGACTAGTATCTTCAAAGGACTGCTCTTTTTTAGCTCTTCAGGAATTATCGTGGCTGAGAATGGATGCCACTGGTTCTTTTCGTACTCGTACTCGTGCTCAGTGAAACGGTACTCGTACTCGAAAAGGCTTGTTTATTTGTAGTTGACATACGGGCAAAGTACTGGGGTTCAGTTCCTTGAAAAGGTGATCGCCTTGAATCGATTCAGCGTTATCGAGCACGAATACGAGTACGAAAAAGCGAAGCTTTTACTCACTAAAATACAAGAAAAAACTTGTTCTCTAAAGCTTTGTCGGATCCAAGACAACGTGTTTGATCTTCTTGCGATTCCAAGTGTAAGTGATATGGATAAGTCCATCGCTTGATTGGATCACTGCCGGATAGCTGAATTCCCCCGGGGTGTTCTCCAGAACGACCGACGGTGTCCAATCTGTTGAATCTCTGGATAACGCCACATTCAGAGGGGTACGCTTTCCTCCCCATTGGCCGGGAGTTCCACCGATGTGGTTGTAAACGACTAGATGTCGTCCGTCTTTGAGGGTCAGAGCGTCGAGGCCCGAATTGTTATTTGGAAGATTTCCGAGGCTCAGTGGTGTCCATGTTTTACCCAAGTCGGTTGATGTTGTTTCGAAAATTTTGTTTTGTCGCGAGCGTCCGATAGCTTTGACTTTACTTGATCCGAGTCGTAAGATCGCCGGCTGGATCGCTTGGATTTCGATGCCATCATTGAGCGAAGCGCACTTGGTCCATTTTTGACTTTCAAATCCAAAGTGTTCGAAGTGGATTTGCCACTTGCTCGGCTCTTCTTCGGTCTCCGAACTTGTAGGGCAAAGCCAATCGCCATTTTCTAATTCGATCGGCTTATTTTTAATCGGGCCTAAAAAACCCTCTTCAAGACGAAGTGGCTTAGACCATGTTTTGCCTTGATCGAGGCTATGAATCTCCATGCCCCACCAAGTTTCAGGGGTCGGACCAACTTTATAGAACAGATACAGCGGCTGCGGGTTTCCATCTCGAGACTTCTTTGGTTGGAATAGCACAGGGTTCCAAGTTGGAAGTTGGGAACCCGACTTCCCGGCTCCCTTTCCGTTGGCAACTTCGACAGGCTCAGTCCATATTCCATCGCGAAAAACAGACACCCAAATACCCACATCGGGATGCTTTTCATGAGTACCACCAAACCAAGCGGCAACAAGACCCGAAGGTGTGTCTTCGATCGTCGAAGCGTGACAACTTGGAAATGGAGCCGATTCGTAAACGAATCTCGCCGAGCGAACGGCTGGATGGTTGGATGCTACCTGGGCATCTTGTGCAAGACTTCGTAGGTTTAAAAATGGAACGAACGCTGTGAAGCCTAATAGAAATTTCGCAATCGAAGCCCGAATCAATTTAGGGAATCGTTCCCAAATAATTTTCTTGTTCATTCGCTGAGTTTTCCGAAAAAGGATCGACAGTTAAAAGTTGCTTTCTCCAACCATCCGTATGATAGACAACAAGTGTATCGATTTTCCAATCCTGAGGTTGTTTTTTGGAAAGGATTGCAAGCTGAGGGTCAACAATTCCAAGCTGCGCTGCTTGCTCGATGGTCTGAAGTTGGGAGCAATCGGGTTTCTTGATCAATTGCAATTGGCTGGCTTTGATGCGAAGCGCCAGGAGCCAAGCTAACGTATCGGAGGTTGTGTCCCAATTCTCTGCTGGAACCAAACCCTTTGGAACCCAATCGATGCAACCTGGGTTGTAAAAACTGCTCACATCCACCAGATAGCATCCTGGCGTTGGATTGATGATCGCTCGTTCGAGCTGATCGGTTGATTTTATACGGACTTCTAGGTCAAGCAATTCTGCTGCCACGTCGCTGGTTCCGTGAAGCAGCTCCACACACCTCCAATGCATCTTGCGCATGTCCAGTTGAGGGTGGTTTCGATGAAGGGTTCTCATCGACTCGACGGTGTCTCCTCCACCCAGAGTTATAAAATATCGGGTGGTTCTGTCACACTTGAGATTCTCGACAAAACTGTGTACTTGCGCAAATTCCGCTCCAGCAGAAAACAGCGATGCTCCGCCAATTTTGATGACAACGATATTGATATTCGTTGAGGCGTTTTTTTGACCACCCGTTACCATTCGAAGATCAATTTATGATTTGAGAAACACCACAGCAGCAATGACCAAAGCGATTGCGGCAAGCACCCCGATGATTATCAGAATCGACTTGAGCGGCAGGCCTTGATCCTCTTGGGAGTCCTCATCGGGCTTGCTGGTACTTTTGGTGTTCGGCACAGAGGGCTTGGTCGACGAAGATGTCGGTTGCTTGGGAGTCGCACTTGGCGTCTTGGGACCGAGGGTTGAAGGACTCGCGGTTGAGCCGGATTTGGAGGCTACCGTGTTTGTAGTTTTAGATTTGCTCGCACTCGGTTCGATTAGCGGGGTAGAGCTCGAACTGGCTCGGGATCGATCAGATGCTTCTTGGATCGCCTGCGATCGCGACTTTGGCTTATTCGGTTGGCTCGAATCATGGATCAAATTGATCTGGCTATCGATCGCCGAAGAATCACTTTTCACGATCGCTCGAAGCACTCCGCTATCGGAACTCGATAGGGCCATTCCAAGTTGTCCGGTTCGCTTCGTGCTTTCGATCTTCGTGTCATCGAGTTGATTGTTGACTGTCTCCGAATGGTAATTGCCTTTGCTTTTTGCATCTTCAAGCAGGTCGTCCAAAGTCATTCCACGCGAAGGCTTGATCGCAACACCGGGATTATCTGCTTTGTATTTTGCAAGCCATGCTTCGAGGGCTTGGGCAACCTGGTTGCATTCCTGGTACCTGAATTTAGCATCCTTTTGCATCATCTTGACGCAAATTCCATCGAGTTCGCCAGGGCAATCCGGTCGATTAACGCGGATATCTGGGGGCATGGTATTTTGATGCTTGATAATTCGGCTCGAGATGCTTCCGTCTGGAAAGGGTGGGTGTCCGGTCAGGAGGAAGTACATCGTGCAACCTAGTCCGTAGATATCAGCCCGATTGTCAACGGTATGGCTGTTGAGGGCTTGTTCTGGTGCAAGATAATCAGCAGTGCCGAGAACCTTGTCGTTGTATTCCATGGTCAACGATGCATCGTCTTGATCTTGGAATAAGGCTAAGCCCAAATCGAGAACTTTGATGACCCCATCGGTGTTGATCAAAAAGTTCGCAGGCTTGACGTCTCGGTGAATCAAACCTTGATCGTGGGCATGCTGGAGACCGTGGGCCGCTTGGGCGATATAATCAGCCACGAGAGGGTAAGGCAATGGGCCATGCTTTTTGACGAGTATCTGCAAATCGACCCCTTCGATGTACTCCATCACGATGTAATGGGTATCTTTTTCGTTGTCGATATCGTAGGCTCGAACGATATTGGGATGACTCAACGATGCAATCGCTTTTGCCTCACGTTGAAACCGCTCAAGATAGGAGGTCTTACCTAACTTGGATTTGGGCAAAACTTTCACGGCCCTACGGTGCTTGAGCACCATGTGCTCACCAAGATAAACACTGCTCATACCTCCGGAGCCGATATGCCCAAGTAGCTTGTGTTTTCCGAGGAAGAAGCCTTTGTATTTCCCCTGGAGAATTTTTTCCGACTGCCAACGGGTCAACAGCCCAGCGTCTTCAAACGACTTGCACACAGCAATAGGATCTTGCAAGAGTGCTGGATCCGATTCGGAGGCTAGAACCTCTCGGTGCGCAGCAAAAGCCTCTGGATCGACGAGCTTGCTCTTCTCGATCAATTCGATGACTTTATCGGCTGAAATCTGCGTCATACTAACGATTCTCTTGGAACACATCCAAGGGCTCGGCCAGAGCCTTGGTGTTTCACGTCGGGAGGCTGATCCGACGTCCCGTTTCCAGTTTACTAGATTTCGAGGCCATAAGTGGGATTGAATGACGAAACTGCGGCAATTTCCAAATTTTTACTCCCCTAGCTTTCTCGGGCCGATAAACTGTAAACTTCCGATCGTGAGTCTCTCGGCACTAGCCTTTCCTCTATCCCTCCCTGTTTTTCCGATCATGCAGTTTTTTCCAGATATTCAGAAGATCCAATACGAAGGCCCCGAGTCGAGGAACCCACTGGCGTTCCGCTTCTACAATCCAGACGAAGTGATCGAAGGTCGAACGATGCGCGATCACATGCGATTTAGCATCGTTTATTGGCACACGATGAGAGGTGGTGGAGCAGATCCGTTTGGACCAGCCACCGCAGAAAGGCCCTGGGATGATGGCACGGATTCGATCGACAACGCTCTCAAACGCGTCGAAGTCGCGTTCGAAATTTTCGAAAAACTACAAGTTCCCTATTATGCTTTTCACGATCGGGACGTAGCGCCCGAAGGCAAAAACATCCGAGAGTCGCACAAGAATCTCCAGCGCATCGCCGAATCACTCAAAGCCCATCAGAAAAAGAGTGGTGTGAAACTCTTGTGGGGCACGGCCAACATGTTCAGTAACCCACGTTTCATGCACGGAGCTGCAACCACATGCAACGCGGATGTTTTCGCTTATGCGGCTTCCCAGGTTAAAACCGCAATGGAGGTCACCAAGGAACTCGGTGGTGAGAACTACGTCTTCTGGGGTGGACGCGAAGGTTACATGACCCAACTGAATACCGACATGAAACGCGAGATCGATCATCTTGGACGCTTTCTGAATCTGGCTGTTGACTATGCCAAAAAGATTGGTTTCAAAGGTCAATTTCTCATCGAACCTAAACCTAAAGAGCCGACCAAACACCAGTACGATAGCGATGCGGCAGCTTGCATCAATTTCCTCCGAGCCTACGATCTGGTACCGTACTTCAAGTTGAACCTCGAAACCAACCATGCAACCCTCGCTGGGCACACAATGATGCATGAACTCGATTATTCCGGCATGCAAGGGATGCTCGGGTCGATCGATGCCAATACAGGTGACTTGCTTCTCGGTTGGGACACAGACCAGTTCCCGACGGACTTTTACCTCACCGCCCAGTGCATGCTGATCATTCTCAAATACGGTGGCTTTACCACCGGTGGGGTGAACTTCGACGCCAAAGTCCGCCGCGAAAGCTTTGAACCGATCGATCTTTTCCATGCTCATATCGGCGGCATGGATGCATTTGCTCGAGGGTTGCGCATCGCCGCAGAGATTCGCAAGGAAGGCTTCTTTGACGGTTTTGTGAAAAATCGATATCGCAGTTGGGATTCTGGCATCGGTAAAGAGATCGAGTCGGGGAAAGCCAACTTCGATACCCTCGATCAGTACATCTGCGAGAAAGGCGAGGTCGATAAGAACGAAAGCGGACGCCAGGAATTCTTGGAAAATGTTTTCAATCGCTATCTTTAGTTCGAGATGGTTGGCCACTCGATAGATTTTGCCACTGCATAGAAGCAATTCAATAGAAGCCACTGAATAGAAGTAGTTAAGCTGCCGTGAAAAAAGTAGGTATCGTCGGTTGGCGGGGGATGGTCGGTTCGGTCCTGATGGATCGAATGCTAGCCGAAAAAGACTTCGATCTCTTTGAACCCGTCTTCTTCTCTACATCCAACGCCGGAGGCCCATCCCCGAGCGTCGGTACATCCTCAGGGGTTTTGCAAGACGCAAACGACTTGCAAATCCTCTCAAAGATGGACGCAATCGTTACGGCCCAAGGTGGTGACTATACGTCAGCGGTTTACGAGAAACTGCGCAGTCTCGGTTGGAAAGGTTACTGGATCGACGCGGCATCTTCCCTTCGCATGCGGGACGATACGATCATCATCCTCGATCCAGTCAATGAGCAGGTTATACGCGATGGACTTGCCCAAGGCATCCGATCCTTTGCTGGTGGAAATTGCACGGTCTCACTGATGCTCATGGCACTCCATGGCCTGCTTCGCGAAGGCCTCGTGCAATGGATGACCAGCATGACCTACCAAGCGGCCTCTGGGGCGGGAGCTGCGAACATGAAAGAACTGCTACTGCAGATGCAGCAACTTGCGAGTCCCGTCGCAAACCTCGCAGCAAACCCCAGTTCAGCAATCTTGCAAATCGATGCCCAAGTCACCTCGATCATGCGAAGCGATGATTTTCATACGGAAAATTTCGGAGTGCCACTCGCAGGCGGACTCATCCCATGGATTGATAAGGATCTGGGGAACGGACAAAGTAAAGAAGAGTGGAAAGGGCAATCCGAGACTAACAAGATTCTCGGCAATCGAGAATCAATCATCCCTGTCGATGGCATCTGCGTTCGGATCGGTGCCATGCGGTGCCACAGCCAAGCCCTTACGATATGCCTGAAACGCGATGTCCCTATGGACGAGCTCAGCGAAATCATCGATACAGCGAACCCTTGGTCCAAGGTGATTCCGAACCAGAAGGAGCAGACGATTCGGCAACTGAGTCCGGCGGCGGTTTCCGGAACTTTGGTGTGTCCCGTCGGACGACTTCGTAAACTGGATCTCGAACCGGGTCGCAAAGGATGTTTCTTGTCGGCCTTTACCGTCGGCGATCAGTTGCTCTGGGGGGCTGCCGAACCTCTTCGACGCATGCTCAGAATTGCACTCGAAAGTTAACTCGCTGGGAGTTTCTCCATGCCTCTGAAACCTCGGATTCCTTGGGCATGGATTTGGATGATCCTAGGTTTTATTGGTCTCAATAGTGAGGCTTTAGGGCAAACCACTGAGCGTCCGAATATCTTGTGGATCACTTGCGAGGATACCGGACCGCAATTGGGCTGTTACGGGGACAACTACGCGACAACTCCCAACCTAGATCGTTTCGCCCAGCGATCGATCCGATTCACCCGCTGCTGGTCCAACGCACCGGTTTGTGCTCCGGCCCGAACCACGCTTATCGCTGGACTCTATCCGACCTCCTACGGAGCGCAGCACATGCGATCGTCGGTCGAGTTGCCAACAGGCGCAAGGACCCTCCCGGCGATCCTTCGACAGTCGGGATACTACTGCTCGAACCAAAACAAAGAGGACTACAACTTTCCAAAGCCCGAGGGGATGTGGGACGATTCGAGCAACAAAGCTCACTGGCGGAACCGAAAGCCTGGTCAACCCTTCTTCGCGGTCTTCAACACAACCGTCACCCACGAAGGACAGATCCGAAAAAGGCCCTACACGCCAAAGCATGATCCGAAATTAGCTCCGATACCACCCTACCATCCCGATGATCCTGAGGTCCGTTTGGATTGGGCCCAATACTACGATCGCATCACCGAGATGGATGCGTTCGTTGGCCGACAACTCAAAGAAATCCAAGACGCAGGTTTGGCCGAATCAACCATCGTATTTTTCTTTGGGGATCATGGATGTGGATTACCTAGGGGTAAGCGTTGGTTGTACCAAAGCGGTCTGCACGTGCCGATGATGGTGCAAATCCCCAAATCGTTCGCCGGACGATTCGAATCTGTTTATCGCGAAGGTGGATCAAGCGATCGATTGGTTTCCTTTGTGGATCTGTTACCTACGGTATTGGATCTATGTCAACTGCCGATCCCGGCTGGTTTGCACGGACAATCCTTTTTTGTTCCTGAAGTACAAGTTAGCCGCTACAGCTTTGGATTCCGAGATCGCATGGACGAGCGCGTGGATAGCTCTCGAGCGATTCGAAACGATCGCTTCCTTTACATTCGTAACTTCATGCCCGATCGTCCACAGGGTGCTTATTTGAACTACATGTTTCAAACTCCTACAACCCAGGTTTGGGAGCGTAATTTCTGGACTATGGAGCTTAACGATGTGCAACGAGCTTTTTGGATTCCCAAGCCCGTCGAGGAACTCTACGACATTCAAAACGATCCATATCAGATTCATAGTTTGATCGATGATCCAAGCTATCGAGAGGTTCAGAAGGAATTGGCCGAGGCGCTCAAGACCAAGATGCATTCGTTGAAGGATACGGGTTCGATTCCAGAAAGTTGGATTCACGCTCGGGTCAACCAAGATATGGACATTGCGATCGATGCAGCTTGGAAATCAGGTCGAGCAATCCACGACGCTAAAGAGATCGCAAAGATGCTGGGTAGCGCGCAAGTGATCGAGCGGTATTGGGGGGCCATTGCATTGCGATCAAGTGGAGACGCAATGCGTGACCAGAAGGTTTGCGAGCTTGCACTTGGGCTATTGAACGATCCGAGTTTGGATGTCCGTGCAGTGATAGCCGAGTCGATTGTTCGGTACACGGACAAGCCGCAGTACAGATCGCAAGCATTGGATGTATTGCTTGCGATTCCGGTTCAAGATCAAGCAACTTGGGGTGCTCGACTGCTTGCCTTGAATGCGCTTTGCGATCTTGTCATCAGCCAAGGGCAAGCTTCTGTGATCAAGGAAGCGTTCCTACGTGAGGGCAAATCCTGGAGCACTTCCCTACCGGACCGCTATTCAGATTACCTGGGGCGATTGGTCGATCGATTGAGCGATCAGAATAGGCCTTAGGCATTAGGCATTAGGCATTAGGGGAACAGCCGAAGAGCCCTACAAGCTCGATGGTACGTTCCGCGGTTGGTGGATGATCCTGTTGCGATCTCTGTGCAGCGACTGTTTCTGGAACCAACAGAGAGACACCCATCGCGCACAACCGCTTCACGTACCCTACGCGCAGCATCAGCGTTCATCAGCGGTCCGGCTTGGGTCTTCATCAGCGTTCATGAGTGTTCATCAGCGGTCCGGCTTGGGGTTTTATGAGCGTTCATCAGCGGTTCAAAGGGCTCTCGCACAGTTTCGATTCTGATGCAACAATATACGGCTTTGCATATAGCCTTTCATCACTGCTTCAGGATGAACCCATGTCGAACGCGCGCTGGAAAGTTGTCATCACCGATCTGATCGTCGAGCCCCTGAGCTTCGAAAGGGATGTTCTCAATTCGATCGCCGATGTGACGGCACTCGATGCCATGCAGGAATCGGAATTGGTTGGCCGCATCGAGGATGCCGATGCCATCATGGTCTACCACTACTTTCGGTTTACCCGAGCAAGCATCGAGCGGCTCGAACGTTGCAAAATCATCGTCAGACCCGGTGTCGGTTACGATGGCATCGATATCGCTGCAGCGCGTGAGCGAGGCATACCGGTATGCAACGTGCCTGACTATGGAACCGAAGAAGTCGCCGACTCGGCGATCGCCATGGCGGTGGCACTCTCCCGAGGAACCCATTTTCTCAACAGCCGACTCAAGCGTGGGATTGGTGCTTGGAATGTCGATCAAGCTCTCCCGATCCCGAGACTTCGAAAACGCACATTGGGTATCATCGGCTGCGGGAGAATCGGAACGGCAGCCGCCTTGCGTGCCAAAGCCTTCGGATTCGATGTCCTGTTCTATGACCCTTATGTCAAAGATGGCGTCGATAAAGCGCTCGGAGTTCGAAGAGTCGATAGTCTCAAGGAATTGCTTGCCGAGTCCTACATCGTCAGCATGCATTGTCCGCTGACGGCTGAGACCCGAGGAATGATCGGTCGCGAGCAAATCGGATGGATGCCTGCCAGTTCCTATTTGGTCAACACCGCCCGGGGTGGGGTCGTCGATACCCTTGCGGTCATCGAGGCCTTGGCCGACGGTCATCTCGCAGGTGCAGGCATCGATGTGCTTGAACAAGAGCCCCCGCCTGCAGATAGCCCTGTGCTAGCCGCTTGGAGAGATCCGAATCATCCAGCTCACGACCGACTGCTGCTCAATCCCCACACGGCCTTCTACTGCGACGAAGGCTGCGAGGAATTTCGAAGAAAAGGAGCGATGGAGATCCTCCGAGCCTATCAAGGAAAACCGCTTCGCAACAAAGTGAACTAAAGCTCGAGCGAATTATCGCAGGATGCGAGCTGACAACGCAGCCTCGACTTGCTCACCAAGGCTCGTAACGATCACCACTTTCTGGTCGATCTTTTCATTCGCTCCAGAATCGCTTGGCGTCCCACGGAAAGTGAACGGAACAATATGCGTCGTCTTCTCTCCTGCGGGTGCTTGGAACTCGAACCGGTCGTCTCCGCAGGTAATCAGCTCGATCGCAAAAGGCTTTTTGCCTTTGACGATAAAACGTTGCTGACGCGATTCGCCTGATCGGACATCTCCCATCGCGATGGTTTCGGGAGTGACAGTAATCGGCGGACGAATACGAGCCGATACCGGGATCGCAAACTCACTGTTCCTTGGATCTGGATCATTGGTCACCACGACGACCTCGTCGAGGATTTTCGCAGGCGTTAGCGATTCCTTGAGCTTTACATGCATCCGATAAGTCACGCCGTTAGGCTGGTACATCGGTTGATCCAGAACGACTTCGAAAGCTTGGGCATTTCCTCGCACATCGGCGATCTGAAGCCCCTTTTTGCCGTTAAACGAGAGGCTCAAGTCGACGGTTCTGCTTTGGCCAACCTCCACATCTCCAAAGAGGATTTCCCCTGGTTCGATGGAAACATCAGTACGGATTGTACCTCCGACAGTCAACTGGATCTCTGCGTAATAAGGTTTATCAATCACCACGGTGATCACGGCGCTCTTCGTGCCGGTGAATGTCCTGGTATTGAATTTGGCGAGGATCTCCCCTTTCTCCCAAGACTTCAACGTCGACTTGGTTGCCACCGGACTGGTGCATCCGCAACTGCTTCGCACACTCGCAATATGAACGTCCTCTTCGAAACAGTTTTCGATCACGAAACTGTGTTCGGCCTTGGCATTGCGGCTAACGGTGCCAAAGTCGTGGTGGGTTTCCTTGAAGAGCTTCCTGACCCATTCCTGAGCGTTGGCAGGAGTTTGGCTTAAAACCAAACCTACGGTCATCAGCAGTAGGAAGAACGTCCAAGCTCTGTAAATCGCTAGCATTTGTTTATTGGCTACTTGGCGATGGATTTAGTTTAGGGAACCGAGCTCCAGGGTTATTGGGTAGATCGGCAAGACTCGGCGAATTGTTCATCCCAAAAAAGCGAGTCAGGTTTTTCGAGTTTGCCGATCGTAAAATAGGGTGTGTGGGCAGTCTGGGGTTTGCGTTTATAGCCTCAGGAAAATCCGTTTGTTGTACATCACCGCGAGCAGTACGCACTTGCAGACAATCGCTCCGGCGAGGATGACGATCGGTCGGTGATCACCGGAGAGATTTCCAATCCCATTGAGAAAGAACTCGGAGATTTTATCAAACGGAACGATGCGTTGCAGCAGGTAGATCGTGATAGCATTGGCACCGATGATGATCCATAGCCAAGCCCAAGCTCGAAAGCCCAGGCCATCGATGATTCCGTAGAAAACCGATAAAAGCATCAAGCTCCAGCCACCGGCAACGAGCACAAAGGAACTTGTCCAAAGATTTTTGATCACCGGGAAGTAGTTTCCCCAGTAGGTACCTACGACAACTAAGGTTGCTCCGAGTGCCATCAGGCCGGATGCCTTTTCCAATTTGGAATAATTCGACTTGAGCCACATTCCTGCTGCGATCCCTAGGAGCACCGTCGCGACCGCAGGGATCGTCGAAAGCAACCCTTCGTTATCGCCAAAGCCGTAGTATTGTTTAAGGATCTTGCCGGGTAACAAGGTTCGGTCGATGTAGCCCGATAGATTGCCTGCGGGGGTGAGATCTCCAGCGATTCCTCCAGGGACAGGAACCCAAGAGAGGATAGCCCAGTACCCAAGCAGGATCGCTAGCCACACAGCGAACAAACCACGAGGCCCAAGATGCAGAGCAAGCAGTGCACCGATTCCATAGCAGATGCCGATGCGTTGCAAAACACCCATCCAACGAAGTTCAGTCCAATTCAAATTTTGGATGCCGTTGTAGATTAGCCCCATGAGCAGGATCAAGAACGTGCGTCGCAAAATCCGCCAATGGGCTTTGGTTCGGTCGTCTTGGAGCTTCCCAAGCGAGAAGGGGATCGAGCACCCCACGAGCATCAGGAACATTGGGAAAATCAGATCGTAAAAACGGAAACCTTCCCACTCGACGTGCTCGAATTGATCGCTGAGACTTTTTGCCCAAGCCGTTGAAACACCCGCGAAGTTGGTGGCCGGAAGGAGAGCCAGGAGTTTTTTGGCGAGCGTATCGGCTCCCATGATCCAGAACATGTCAAAGCCTCGGAGCGCATCGATCGATAGGACACGTTCATGGGCGCTTTTTGGATCGGCTGGGACTTGTTGTTGCATGATATATCCGAATGGATCACTGGTTGAATCCAATCAATCGACTCTGGGTTGGGCTTTTTCTTCCAGCAGGGATGCCATGACAACAGCACCGATGACCGGCTCGCTGACTTGGTGGCTCAATGCCGGTGCCATTTGCATTTTATCCAGATGCCTGAGGATAGTTGGAACCAGTGGGGATTTGCCCAATAGGGTGCCGCCGCTGAAAGCCAGGCCGAATTGATTGGGTTGAAGACCGATTCGGGAAGCTCCGGCAACGATTAGTTCGGCAAGATCGAGCGAGGCGTATTCGAGCAGTTTACTGGCGATAAGATCGCTGGATGAAAACTGGACAACGGTTTGATACAAGCTTGCGACTTTTGGTCTTGGAATCGGTTGCGTGTAGATACTTGGGATCAAGTCGATGGCACCATCACAGCCCATCTCTTTAAGGATGGCGCGGTGCAAAGGTGAAAATTCTTCTCCCGAGTCATGAGCACGGCAGACTTCTTTGAGTGCTGCGAGTCCAATAGCAAACCCGCTCCCTTCGTCTCCAAGAAGATATCCCCATCCGCCGACCCTGGTGGCTTGGAGTGGAATTTCAATCAAAGGGTGATCATTTTCAGCCTCATTGTTTTGGCCTGAATCCTTGGTCGCCGAAACGATCGATCCGGTACCTGCGATAACCGTAACGCTGTTGTTCCACAGTTGACTTCCTTGGGAATACAACGAAGGATTGTGCAGATTGCGTGTTTCCCAGAGAGCAGCCCATCGAATCGGCGTGACGTCTTCGCTCACTCGAATCCGATCGGCAAGGTTTGCTTCATGAACCCAATTGGCCACCGGTATACGCTGATCGGCTTGTCCAACACCTGCCATGCACACGCAGATTGAATGGGCTTTGATCGGCTCGATACTCGAGCTTTTGAATGCTTGCTGGATCGCACCAAGCAGATTGTCATAAACGGTCTCAAAACCTACGGAGCGGGGATTCCCTGGCCCTGATTCTCCGGCACCAATCACACGGATCGATTCGGACCAGTGTGAGGCCCGATCTGTCGGTTGCCGCGTCAGCGCGATACAGGCTTTGGTTTTTGAACCGCCGGCATCAATGCCTATGACCAGTCGCTCCTTCGAATCGCTAACCATATTTTCAAAACCTTAACAAACCTAATTGACAATTGACGGCAAGCTGGGATGGGCAAGCTGAATTCGTTACAGGGGTATAAAATCCTGGTCGCTTGATTGTAACCTCTGGGTGCGAGTGACAGGAAAGGGGCAGAGAGGTTTTCGGTCAAGGCGGTTGTGGATTTGGGGCAAAGCCCGAAAGTCAATTTCTATCTAAAGCATTCCTTAACCGCCCGGCGGACTCGACCAATCGCTTCTGGGCCGCTTGTTTCGAGATCCCAAGTGTGTGACTGACGATCGCTGTTTTGACTTCGCCGTCGCAAGTGGCCAACAGTAATTCCGCTTCGTTGCGCCCCAAGCCTGTGATCCCGCTGACGATTCGAATGCTGCGATCCTTAAGCTTGACATTCGTTGCGCGTAGGTCGACCATCCAATTTCCGTACGTCTTGCCAATACGTACCATTGTTCCGGTCGAAATCATGTTGAGCACAATCTTGGTTGCCGTCCCGGCTTTGAGCCTGGTCGATCCGCTTAGGATCTCTGGGCCGACGATAGGGGCGACGAGAACATCGCACACTGCAGTGAGCTCCGATGCCTGATTGCAGGTAACTCCGATCGTCGCCGCTTGGATGGTGCGAGCATACGCCAAAGCGCCCAAGACGTAGGGGGTGCGCCCGCTTGATGCAATCCCACACACCACATCCGTTGGGTTTAGCTCGACTCCTCGAAGATCCTCTGCCCCAGCCTGAGAATTGTCTTCGGCACCTTCGATCGCAGTGGTCAAGGCTTTATGCCCACCGGCGATCAGGCCTACGACTAGCGAGGGTGGTGTATTGAACGTCGGAGGACATTCCGAAGCGTCTAAGACGCCCAAACGCCCGGAGGTTCCAGCACCGATGTAGATCAAACGTCCTCCCATCTCAACGCGCTGTGTGACCAAGTCGATCGCTTGTGCGATTGCCGGAAGAACCTTTTCGACAGCAACGATAACCTTATGATCCTCGCGATTCATCAAACGCGCGATCTCGACCGGATCCATTTGATCGATAGCGACGGAATCAGGGTTGTTCTGCTCCGTGGTCAGGTAATCCATGAAACTAGTTCCCCCATAGCGTAAAACTTACCCGGCGACGGGCCGAATTATTTTTATTACAATGCCTCAATCTACATTGGACGAACCCATTGAAAAGGACAACTCATGCAGATTCCACTTGGAATCATCGATTTCATTGTGTTGGTCGTAGCAATGGCCGCCTCAGTCATGATCGGCCTGACGATCGCTGGTCGAAACAAGTCGGTAGAGAGCTATCTGCTTGGGGATCGAAATCTGCCTTGGTGGGCGATCCTCGGTTCGATTGTTGCAACCGAGACAAGTGCCGCAACGGTACTGAGCGTTCCAGGGATCGGTTATGGGGCCACTGGATTTGCCTTTCTACAACTTGCGCTCGGGTACATCCTTGGGCGGTTGATCGTTGTCGTTTTTTTGCTCCCAAACTACTTCAGTGGCAACATCGTTAGCGCTTACGAAATCCTCCGCAAGCAGTTTGGTACGACCACTACGCGATTAGCATCGATGCTGTTTTTAGTGACAAGGAATCTTGGAGATGGACTGCGGTTGTACTTAGCCGCGATGGTCCTAGAGCAACTCGTCGGGTGGCCGATTATCCCAAGCGCCCTTGCGATCGGGGGTGTGACGTTGCTCTATACCTACTTCGGTGGCATGCGTTCGGTGGTATGGAATGATTGCATCCAATTGGTGATCTATTTGTCGGGCTGCATCGTGGCAGCAATTCTGCTTGTTCGTATGTTACCAAATGGCTGGGCTACTTATTCGGACTACATGGATGCGACTGGCAAATGGAACTGGATCGATTTCGACATGTCGCTCAAAAAGCCTTACACGCTGTTTGCTGGTCTTGTGGGAGGAACATTTTTATCGCTCGGATCCCACGGCACCGATCAGATCATGGTGCAACGTTATTTGAGCGCTAAGAGTTCTAAGCATGCGGCGGTAGCAATTCTTACGAGTGGCATTTTCGTTTTTCTTCAGTTCGCTTTGGTGCTTTGGATTGGCACGTTGTTGGGTGCCTTTCATGTTGCGAATCCTTTGCCAGAGGGGATCAAGGACGATAAGGTTTTTTCGTACTTTATCACCCACTATTTCCCAACCAATACCGGGCTCATCGGACTGATGCTAGCGGCGATCCTCGCCGCGACGATGTCTACATTATCGAGTTCTCTGTCCTCTTCTGCATCTTCTGCCTACAGCGATCTTTGGCTGACGAGTCTTAAAAACCAACCGAGCGAAGCTTCCAAGATGTGGTTCACTCGATTTGCTACCATGGTTTTCGGTGTTGTCCAGATTGGGATTGGCATCTGGGCAAACACATTCTCCAACAGCGTGGTCAACAACGCCTTGACCATCGCTGGATTTTCCTCCGGGGTGCTCCTCGGCTGGTTCTTCTTGGGGTTGTTCCAACCCCAAGTCGGACAACGTGCAGCGATCGCCGGTGGGGGTTTGGGACTCGTCGTTCTTTTGTGGATCCAGTTTGTTCTCAATAAGCCCGACGATGTGCAGATCTCCTTTCCATGGCTTTCGTGCATCGGCTCGTTAGTTACCTTTGCAAGTGCCAGTTACCTGTCGTACTTGCCAGCTTTGAAGACCTCGAAGAATACAACCGTTTAGGGAAAATAGTGGCTGGAGGTTCATGCCCTAGCCCGCTTCGATTACGAGCACGAGCACCGTTTCACTGAGCACGTGACCGACGCAGCCCACCGCAAATTGAATCAACCGAGCCAATAAACTTCCTTAAGTACAAAAAACAACGAATCATGTACCAAAGATATCTAGCCTACACCTTGGCCTTCCTGATGCTTGCCACTTGCAGTATGAATCTGCAAGGACAGCAGGAAGTTCTGATCGATGCTGAAAAAATCGAGAGGTTTAAGCAGCAAGTTCGTAAGATTGTCGATCCGGCCATTGATGAAGGTAAAATGCCGGGTTGCGTGATCGGGGTTGGGAATCGAAACGGGCTTTTTTATCAAGAAGCCTTCGGCAATCGATCGATCGATCCGATCCAGCCCATGACGCTCGATACGGTTTTTGATTTAGCATCGATCACCAAACCGGTGGCGACGGCCACCTCGATCATGCAACTTATAGAACAGGGCCAGCTTCGACTTAATGACAAGGTAGCGACCCACTTTCCGGATTTCGCAGTCAATGGTAAAGAGCCGATCACCATCGAACATCTTCTGCTCCATACCAGCGGACTGATTCCTGACAATCCGCTGGCGGATTACCTAGAAGGACCCGAGGTCGCATGGCAAAAGATCCTTGGACTGAGTCTTTCGTCTCCGATTGGAACCGCTTTCAAGTATTCCGACGTGAACTTCATGATCCTTGGAAAGATCGTCGAGAAGATCTCAGGGAAAACGCTGGATATATACACGAGGGATCATATCTTTCATCCTTTAGCGATGGCAGAAACCCTTTACAACCCGCCGGAGTTTCTTATCAATCGTTGTGCACCGACCGAGAAGCGCGACGATCGATGGATTCAAGGTGTCGTCCACGATCCCAGAGCTTATCATCTCGGAGGCGTAGCAGGCCATGCGGGACTTTTTTCTACTTTAAGAGATCTTTCGATATACGCCAGATCGATGCTCGAAGGATTGAACGGTCAATCGAACATCGTGTTCCCTGAGAAAATCCAACCTGTCCTCGCTCCAATGACCTTGCATAAGATGACGCGAGGCTATGAAGTCCCCTCGGGTGTGCGCGGATTGGGCTGGGACAAACGCTCGGGCTATTCCATCAATCGCGGTGATCTCTTTAGCGACAAAGCCTTCGGCCACGGAGGATTTACCGGCACTGTTTTGTGGATCGATCCAGGGACGGACTTGTTCTATATCTTTTTAAGCAATCGCGTCCATCCCGATGGCAAAGGACTCGTCAATCCCATCGCTGGCCGTATAGCCAATCAAGTCGTCGCTGCTTTCGGAGAATTAAGATCGGATCCGAGAAATGGACTCTCTGATAAGCCCGTTCGACCCGTATCGGTTCGAAACGGTATCGATGTTCTTGCATCCCAGGATTTCGAACTTTTAAAAGGCAAACGAGTTGGCTTGATCACCAATCATACTGGTCGCAATCTCAAAGGACTCAACACCGTGACGGTACTGAGCCAAGCCCCAGGAGTTCAGTTGTCGGCATTGTTCAGCCCCGAGCATGGATTCGAAGGTAAGCTCGATATCCCTAAAGTGGATAATTCGCAGGACAAAAGCACAGGGCTTGTCATCTACAGCTTGTATGGTGAAACGCGAAAACCTACGGCTCAGATGCTAAGCGAAATCGATACGATCGTTTTTGATATTCAAGACATCGGCACCCGTTTTTACACGTATGTTTCGACGATGGGCGAGGCGATGAAAGCGGCCGCAGAGCACGGTAAGGAGTTTGTGGTTCTGGATCGGCCTAATCCTCTCGGTGGTCTAATCGTCACCGGTCCGATGCTCGACAAAGGGCAAGAAGCCTTCGTCGCCTTTCATTCCTTACCGGTTCGACATGGAATGACTATCGGTGAATTGGCCAAAATGTTTCTTGAGGAGCTCAAACTGGATGTCAAACTAACCGTCGTGCCATGCGAAGGCTGGACTCGGGAGATGACTTGGGAACAGACTGGCCTGACCTGGATCAACCCCTCGCCCAATATGCGGAGCCTAACTCAGGCATTTTTGTATCCTGGGGTAGGATTGATCGAGTCAACGAACGTATCGGTTGGACGAGGTACCGACACTCCATTTCAAGTCGTAGGAGCACCGTGGATCAAAGGAGTCGACTTCGCCCAAGAACTCTATAGGGCAGACTTGCCCGGAGTTGTTTTCGTCCCAATCGAGTTTACGCCAGATTCGAGCAAGCATGCCAACGTCGCTTGTCAGGGAGTCGAACTGATCATCACCGATCGAAATCGATTCGAAAGCGTGGCGACCGGTTTAGCCCTGGCCCAGGCGTTGCGTATGCTTTATCCGGAAGCTTGGGAGACCAAGAATCTGAACACTCTGCTTAGGAATCAAATCATCCGCGACGCGATTCTTGACCGAAGCGTTGATCCTCGTTTCGATGAAAGATTGAATGTGGGAATTTTTGAGTTCCAGCAGCGACGTCAAAAGTTTTTGATCTATCCCTAGTTTCAGTTTCGCCGCGCGTGCCGGATATGAGGTTAGGACTCTTGAAAAATTGTTGTGGCTGAGAATTCGCGCTAGTAGTCTTGTTGTAAGCGTACAGGTGGCTTGGGGATATCAGCAAGTTCGAGCTTGGATAAAACCAACCCAGGGACACGGATCGGGTTACTAGCCACCGGGCCGCAGGCCCAGTAACCCGAAGTGTAAACGAGGGAGCGCTTGAGTGTGCGTCACGCGAAGCCATAGGCCGTGCACTGACGCTGCCTCCCTTACGGTTCGGGTTACTAGTGAAGCCACGGGGCCGCAGGCCCAGTAACCCGAAGTGTAAACGAGGGAGCGCTTGAGAGTGCGTCATGCGAAGCCAAAGGCCGTGTACTGTCACTGCCTCCCTCACGGTTCGGGTTA